>JAGCUP010000133.1 GCA_017962765.1 Muribaculaceae bacterium
ACAACGCCCTCAAGAAGGCTGGCTTCAACACCTACTACTGCGCTACCGAGGAGCACCGCGACGAGGCTATTCGCAAGGGATATATGACCCAGGAGCAGGTAGACCAGGCCCTCAAGATCATGGCCGACACCGCCGCCCAGAAGCAGGCCACTATGCCCGAGCAGATGATTCAGAACATCGCCAACGGTCGTCTCAATAAGTTCTTCTCCGAGAACGTGCTTCTCGAGCAAGAATATGAGGCCAGCGAGAACAAGGAAACGGTGGCACAATACCTCGAGAAAGCCCAGAAGGGCCTCGTGGCTACCGACCTCAAACGCATCAACCTCAACGTCGACTAATCACAACAGACGATTAACTTTTTCGCGGCACCCCCGGGAACTTCCCGAGGGTGCCGCTTTTTTCATCCATAACCGAATTGATTTGGGCCATGAGCTATAAGCTCACAGCTCAGTTGCTCTGACGGAGGCGGCGCGCGATGTCGGCGTGCTCCTCGGCGAGGTCGTCCAGGCCTACCTTCTCGTAAATGGCGGCGAGGGCCTCGTGGGGTTCAGGTCGCTTGCGGTGGTGGCGCACGGCGCGCTTGAGGGTTTTGACGGCTGTGGCGATGTCGTTTTGGCTCTCGCGCAATGCGGCGAGCGCCATGAGTGCGTCAAAGCATTTTGGGTTGATTTTTAGGGCCTGTCTCAAGGCGTCCTCGGCGCGTTTGTCTTCCCCAACAGCCACAAGCAAGTGGGCCTTTCCCGTCATGGCTTCGATGCATTGCGGGTAGATGCGTAGCGCCTTGTCATAGTTTGCCATGGCGCTCTTAATGGTGATGGCGTCGAGGGTGGGGTAGGCGTGTCCGCCGTAGGTCATAGCCGGCTCGCCCACGAGGTCGCCACGGCCGAGGGCGTTGTCGCCCATTGCGGTAAATTCGAGTGCGAGTTGCTTAAGCGTTTTGTCCTGCTTGGCAATAATTTCGTCACGCTCCTTGATGGTTTCTTTGAAGCGCTTGAAACGGTTAAGTTTGCTGGTGACAAAGCGCTTGAAGTAAGGCTCGGCGATGACATTGTGCAGTTTCATGGCCTCGGCAAAATGGTCGACGGCTTCGGCAAAGCGGTCCTCGTCGAGGGCACGCACGGCCTGCGAGTAGAGGCCGCGGGCCTTGGCGCGTGTGAGCGCCTCGTCGATGGCGTGCCGGTCGTTGAACTGTCGGCTGAACTGGACGATGGCGGGATTGACGAAGATGTCGCGCTCGGCCAGGCGGTGGGTGAGGGTGATTCCCTCGAGCGACGTGCACCGCGATAGCGCTACGTAGGCTTGTCCGCCAGTGAAGGCTCCGCCGGTGAAGTCGATAACCACGTTGTTGAAAGTGAGGCCTTGGCTCTTGTGCACGGTGAGTGCCCATGCTGGCTTGATGGGGTATTGCGTGAAGGAGCCGAGCTGCTTCTCGACCACTTTTTTCTCTTTCTCGTCGTAGGTATATTGGATGTTCTCCCACATCTCGGGCTCCAGTTTGTGGCTCGAGCCGTCCTCGAGGGTCACTTCGATGTTTTCGTCGTCAACCGCACTCACCTGGCCCAGGGTGCCGTTCACCCAACGGTTGTCGGCATCGTTGCGGATAAAGATAACCTGCGCTCCCTGCTTGAGCACCAACTCCTTGTTGGTGGGCAGGTCGTTGTCGGGGAAAGTGCCCTCTATGGTTCCCTCAAAGGCATATTCGGGCGTGTCGAGCGCGCTCATGTGCGCCTCGTTGATGCTGTCGACGGTGTCGCGTCGTGTGGCCAGGGTGATGGTGAACGTGCTGTTGTCGCGCTCGTCAACATTGGGGTTGACGCGCGCGTCGAGGGCTGCCATATCGTCGCGCGAGGGATGTCCAAGGCGTATACGGTCGAGCATGGCCACGAAGGGCGCGTTAGTCTGCCGGTATACTTTCTTGAGCTCGATGGGTATGAGGCCCAAGCGCTCGAAGGTGTGTGCGTTGAAGAAGAACATCTGGCGGTAGTGCCGCCTGAGGATTTCGGCCATGTCACTCTTGATGACGGGCTCGAGCTGGAACACGTCGCCCACAAAGAGCAATTGCTTGCCGCCGAAAGGCTCGCGGTTGTTGCCCGAGAAGTGCCTCAGCACGCGGTCGATGTAGTCGATGATGTCGCATCGCACCATTGAAATCTCGTCGATGATAATTAGCTCCAAATCCTTGATTAGCTTCACTTTCTCGCGGGTAAAGCGTATTGTCTTCCTGATGCGCGACGCGCTGTAGTCAGGGTCGTCGGGCAACAGCGGCTTGAAAGGGATTTGGAAGAATGAGTGGAGTGTCATGCCGCCCACATTGATGGCGGCGATGCCTGTGGGTGCGAGCACTACGTGGCGCTTCTTGGTGTGTGCGCAGATGTATTTGAGGAACGTGCTTTTTCCGGTCCCGGCTTTCCCCGTGAGAAATACCGAGCGGTTGGTGTTCTGTATGAGGTTTAGCGCCGAGAGGAACTCGGCGTTGTCAAGGTCGATGGGTGGTAATTGTGTTTGTTTCATCTTGCTGCAAATTTACGCAAAAAACGTCAAAAAGCAGTTACAAAACGATGAATTTTATATAAAAAAAATAAAAAGTGTGATTTGTTTCCAAGATAGCGGGAAAATCATTATATTTGCAGTTTGAAACCAAACCTGAGGACAAAGTTTAAACAACAATACTAATAAATGGAACTATCTTTAATAGCTAATTCAGGAATTCAGCTGTTCACACGCCGTGTTGAGATAGACCTCAACGAGGGCGCCAAGCAGTTGTTCTACGAGTCGTTTGACGACGAGGTGTTTCAGTGGAAGTTAGAGTATGCCACTCGATTAAGGCAAGTGGGCAAGCTCGTACTCACCGCTCAGCTCAAGGAAAAAGGGTACATGGATGCCTCAGGGCGCCTGCTCACCAGCGAGGAGCTGATAGTGTCTAATCCCGAGGTGCTGGTCTTTGAAGAGGAGCCCGATGAGGAAGAAGAAGACATGGGCGGTGGCTTCTTCACTGCGAAGGTTGCCACGAGCAACAAGTTTTTGGAACCCTATTTCAACAAGTGGCTGCCGGCCCCGTTCATCGAGAAAGACGTGGTGGGTGACTATCGCAACGGCCCTTACAACTGGTGCAAGTGCAAAATTATCCCCATCAAGGAGAAAGCCGGTGTGATCACGGCCGACGTGCTATTTGCCGTCGACACCCGCTCGGTGTATAACGACGAGGACCTGTATCAGGAGACGCCGGTGTTTGTGAGCAACGGCGAGCGCGACAAGCGTTTCACACTGTGTGACAATGAGCAGCAGCTCATCGACTTCTGCATGTGGAACGATGCGTGGGTGCGCGACTACCTGATGCGCATCGCCTTCCCGGGTGTCACCGAGTTTGACATGCTGGAGGTGCGTGAGGGCCAGCACCGCTACATGTTCCTGGCCTCCTACCTGATACTCATGGCCTATCTGGGTGGCAAGGAAGAAATTCCCACCATCAAGCTGGTGCGTGACCGTGGCGTGGAGCATGTGAAGGTCGATATGATTATCGATATCGGCAACTCGCGCACGGGGGCCATCCTTATGGAAAACCAAGACTTCACAAAGGTCACTCCGCTGCGGTTGCAAGACTTTACTCATCCTATCACTCCCGATGGTCAGCTTAACCGCAAAGAAGACACGTTCGACATGCGACTGGCGTTCCGCCGCGTGTCGTTCGGCCCCAATATCGAGAACAGTAACCAATTCGTGTGGCCCAGCTTCATCCGTTTGGGCAAGGAGGCACAATACCTCTCTCACCAGGTAACGGCCTTGCAGGAGGGCCAGGAAACGGTTTCTACCTATTCCAGCCCCAAGCGCTACCTATGGGACAACAAACCCGTGAAGCAGGAGTGGCGTCTGGTGAACGTCGATGGCGAGGATGCCAACGAGCCCCCCATCATCCCCGGGGTGAGCAACTACTTCAACTACGACGGCACCATCAACGAAGAAGGCTTTGGCGTGGGCGCCAGCTATTCCCGCCGCACGCTCATGACCTTTGCCTTCATGGAAATCTTGCAGCAGGCCATCGTGCAAATCAACAGCTACGAGCACCGCAACCACCGCGGCCGCATGAACACGCCTCGCAGCATTGAAAAGGTGATTATCACTTCGCCCACGGCCATGTCGCTGCTCGAGCAACAGGCATTGTGCAAGGCGCTCAAGGATGCCGTGTTCGTGCTCAACCACTTCAATAGCATCGCCGATGAGAGTGCCCGCCAACTTGAAATAGAGGTGGTGCCCAACGAGCGTTTCGACCGCGACGGCAACCGCCTATGGTCGTTCGACGAGGCCACCTGCTCCCAGCTGGTGTTTGTCTATGGCCAGTTGTGCGATCGTTATAAGAACTGCAGCGCCAAGTTCTTTGAGCTCTACGGCAAGAAGCGCGAGATAGAGGGTGTCGTTAAAGACACCATCAATATAGGAACAGTCGACATAGGCGCCGGCACCACCGACCTGTCGATTTGCCGCTATGAATATAATGCGACCAACCAGGCCCGTGTCAAGCCCATTCCCATATTCTGGGATAGCTTCGGGTCGGCTGGCGACGATATGCTGCAGGTGCTCATCACCAATGTGCTCATCGAGGGCGACGATGCCATCCTCTATAAACACATGATGGAGATGGGCATGTCGCGACAGGAGATTTATAAGAAGCTGTACCGTTTCTTCGGCGAGGACCATAACGCTATGAGCTTCAAGGACCGCCTCGTGCGCCGCGACTTCAACATTCAGGTAAATGTGCCCGTTATGTATTATTACCTGAACTTGTTGAGCCATGGCGAGAAATACCGCGAACTCTCTTATAAGGAAATCTTTGAAAACAACTTGCCCAGCGAAGCTGTTCTTAAGGCCTTCGAGGAAAAGATGGGCTTCTCGCTGTGCGATGTGAAGTGGATTTACGACAGCGAGATTATGTCGAGATATGTGGAGCGCTCCATGGACAAACTCGTAGAGGCCGTGGCAACCTTGCTCTACGCCTACGACTGCGACATCGTCCTCCTCTCGGGACGTCCCACCACGCTCGAGCCGCTGCGCCGCTGCTTCCTCAAGTACTTCGCAGTGTCGCCTAACCGACTCGTGGTAATGGGTAAGTACCGCATCGGACGCTGGTACCCATTCTGCGACGAGAGCGGCGGCGGTTTTGTCAAGGATACCAAGTCGCTGGTTCCCGTGGGTGCCATGATTGGCTATTTGGCTTCTCGCGCCGGCGGCCTCGACGGTTTCTCGGTCGACCTGAGCGAGCTGGGCAACCGCCTTGTTCCCACCACCGACTACTTCCTGAAGATGAACGCCAACGTGCAGGAGCCGTGCTTCATCAGCCCCACCTGCAACCGCGGCAGCGTGCATGTGCCTTCGTTCCCCGTTTATATCGGCTCGAAGCAACACGACATCAAGATGTATCCGCTGCGACCCTTCTATGTGCTCGATATCAACGAGGACCGCATCAACGAAAAGCTGCAAAAGGGAGGCCAGCTCTCCAAATATGAGCTGCAGCAACGCTACAACGCCTACCGCGACACGCTGCTGGGCAAAGGCCCGTTCGTGTTTGAGATTGAGCGTGAAGACTGCGAGGAGAACAAAGAGAAACTCACCATCGAGAGCGTGAAGAGCGATACCGACGAGGAGGTGAGCCGCGATGACTTCTCGCTCATCATCCAGTCGCTCAACGACCCCGAGTGCTACTGGCTCGATTCGGGCGAATTCCCCTTAAATATTGCAGCAACCGAACTATAAGAACATAGAAATCATGACAGAACGAATCAATAAATATCTCGAAACAATCGAGAAGGCGGTGGCATGGAAAAAGAATGTGCCCGCCATGGAACAGTTAGACTACATGCGCAAGCTCGTCAACATCAGGCGCGGATTCAAGAAAATCAAGTTTGCCGCCGACGAGCCTTGCTCCACGGCAGCTTTCGGCGAGAGCCAAATGGGTAAGTCCTACCTCATCAGCGCCATGCTTAGCGACCCGGGCAAGCCTTTCACAGTCACCGACGGCAAGAACACTTACAACTTTATCGACGAAGTGAACCCTAGTGTGCCTAATGGCACGCTCGAGGCCACTGGCGTGGTGACGCGCTTTACCACCAAGAAGACCGACAACATCCCCGATGGTCATCTCAAGGTGCGTCTATTGACCATTACCGACATCATTCTGGTGATGTGCGAGGCTTACCACAACCAGGTGAACTACGAGAACAACGAAATTCGCCGCGGCGATGAGATAAAGACAGTGTGCGAGAATATGCAGATACCCACCACAAACAACGTCAACCCCATCATTGGGCAAGACGATGTGATGGACATTAAGGAATATCTCGAAAATGCCTCTTACCACAACGTCGTGAACAACCTGCTCGATCCCGACACAGGCTTCTTCAGCTTCCTGCTCACACACGTCGAGCGCCTTACCGACACGCAGCTCGTGAGCCTCATCAAGTTGCTGTGGAACGAGAACTCCAACATCAGCCGTCTCTTTGACAAGCTGCTGAATGCCTATAAGCAAATTAAGTTTAACAGCATTGTGTTTGTGCCCTTCGAGGCCGTTCTCAAGAAACACGGCACGTTGCTCGACGTGAAACGTCTTGACGAAATTTTTGATGCCCCCGTGGCTCCCCCAGTCGAATACCGCGGCAACGTGATGGTGAAACTAGCCGATGGTAGCAATGTCGATATGCCTAAGAGCGAGCTCAGCGCCCTCGTGGCCGAGCTCTACTTCTCGCTGCCGGCTCTGGAGAGCGGAGAACGCAAGTTCCTGGGCGACCTTGACATCCTTGACTTCCCGGGCGAGCGCCGTCCCGAGAAATTCCCCGCCGCCGAGTTGGCGAGCAACACCAACCTGTCGACCATCCTTCGCCGTGGCAAGGTCACCTACTTGTTTAACCGTTATAGCGACGCCAAGCGCATCAGTTCGCTCATGTTCTGCCACAACAACAGGCAGAGCGCGCAGAGCACGATGGGCATGGTGCTCGACAGTTGGGTAAATAAGAACGTGGGCGCCACACCCGAGGAGCGCCGCATGTTCATGAACGATTCGCTGGTGTCGCCGCTGTTTATTATCAGCACGTTCTTCAACATGGACCTCAAATACCAGACCAACGATAAGCCCGGAGAGCGTGCCTCGATGGATGAGCGATGGACCACACGTTTCCAGCACGTGCTCGTGCACGAGGTGTTGCATAGCGACACCGCCGGCAACAGCCACTGGTTCAACACGTGGGACAGCACGTCGTTCCGCAATATCTTCATGCTGCGCGATTTTAAGTATAGTGACGTAATCTTTGACGGCTATAACCCCAATACGCAGGCTCCCGAGACCAACGTCAAGGCCAATCCCAGCTATCCCAACTTCCTCGATGACTTGCGTGAATCGTTCCTCAACTACCCCTTCGTGCAGAAGCACTTCGAGAACCCACAGCAGGCCTGGGATGGCGCAGCCACCCTCAATGAGGACGGAACGCACAACATTATCGCGCAACTCAACAAACTGGCGCCGCGCGTGAGCCGTGCCCGTGAAACGAAGTTCAACAAGGACATCCTTGATTTGCTCGCCCAACTCAACGCCCTGCTATCGAAATACTACCACAGCGGCAGTATAGACGAGGAAATTAAAGCGGCTAAAAAACAGGCGGCCATCGCTAAGCGTAACCTCACCACAATGGTAGCCCGTGACGAGGCTGGTTTCGGAGTCTTCATCGATTCGCTTATGGTCGATGAACCCCACATCTTCGAGATTGTGCACGACGAGATTATGCATAACCTCAACCATACCGTGACGAAGGGCCCCGAGGCCACCATCTTCATGGAGTATGGCTTGAGCGCCGATAATTCCCGTGACCAGAATATGGAAATGCTCATGGAAGGCATGGGCGTCGATACCGAGGAAGAACTGGCCGAAGTGCTCAAAGATGAATTCAACGTGGAACTTGAGAATGTGCTCAAATGCAGCCAGATTGCGGTCAGCAATGCCGAGCAACTGGTGACGCGCCTCGAGGACTATTGGTTCAACACCTACCTGCTGCGTCACAGTGTGGAGGTGCTGCAAGAGAAGATGCCCGCCGTTCCCGACGTGATTTCGAAACTTGAGAAGCTCTATAAGATGCTGGGCGTGCACCGCGTCATTACCGACAAGGTGGAAGAATATATGAAAACCTTCAACAAGGAGAGTTCGGTCAATATCATCGCCGACTACCTGTCGATTGAGCTTAACAAGTATGTGAGCTCGTTTGGTTACGACTATCTCACCAAAGAGCAAAAGCGTGAAATGACCGAGAACAACGGACGCCTAAAGTTGGGTATCGACGATGACATGATTGGCATTGACGATTCGCAACGTGGTGTGCAGCTCCTTGTCAAGGTCGATGAGCTCAACAGTCGTCTCGAGAAAACGGGCATCACTCCCGAGCTCAGGAAATCGTTGCGCGCGGTTCCACACTATGGCAACCAGTGGCGCTGGATAGAGCTGATGAAGACCGGCTACATGTTTGCCTGCAACCTGCCCGACTATGACGTGCAGGCCAACCAGCTGCTAAGCGCCATCATCGACGAACTGAAAAACTAATGATTCACTCTCAATAAAGCAAAAGATTGAACTATGGCAATGAATGTAAGGGACAAGATTAATCTTTGCTCCACCAAATCGTTGAGCGGGTTCTTCGTGTCGAGCGTTGATACGGCCTATTTCTATCAACGCCGGCCCGAGTTTGAGAACCTTATCCACAAGTATGCCCGAGGAACTGAGTTCGAGGGTAGCTTTGCCATGCCTTATTATAATAAGGAAACGCATGGCATTGAGTGGTTCATCGACCCGGTGGAGGGGCAACCGGTCCCATTGTCCTCGCTCAAGGGCACGCCCGAATATGAGATGTATTGTGCTCAGCGCGCCAAAACCATCCAGTATTTCCGTGATAAGGCGGCCAAGATGCACCCCAGCGAGCAGGCCTATGTAAACAGCATGCTCAAGTATGTCGATGTCGACTATATGGACGACGTGACCTTCTGTTACAACGGCCGAGTCATCATCGGCGTATGGGGCATGACTCCGCGTGCTGGATATGTGCCGGCTACTCAAATCACGACCAACGTAAAGGCCAACGAACTCTTGGACGTCACTTTCGCACTTGAAGGATATGGCGAGTTGGTGGCCAAGAGGCCTCTTATCAAGTGCCGTGCCGGATACCGTTTGACGGCCGCCAACGGCGATATTCCTCAAGTAATTCCGGGCGCCGGGAGCAAGTTTGTGCGTTGGGAGCCTTGTGACCCCAACGGCCATGTGGTAGAGACCCCCATCCATTTCACGGCAGTATGCGAGCGCGAGGAATTGCCTCCAGTGGTAATGCCTGTCGACGCCGGAGAAACAGTTGCTAGCCCCGGTATTCCCGAGCCTCCCGTGCAGCGTATGTGCCGTGTGCAGTTCAACCCTGACCAGTTCGGCACGATACCACCGGGTACCGAAGCGCTTGAGGTTCCCGAAGGCACTTGTTTGAACCAAATGCAGGTTCCCACGCCACAGCCTATGCTGGGATACCGCTTTGCTGGTTGGAACATGGACCCGTACTTGCCCATCAACAATGATGTGGTGTTTACTGCCATCTACGAGCGCGACATGAAACAAGTGCACTTCAATGTGGGGCAAGGTGGACAAATCCAGCCGGGCCTCGATGTGGTCGAGGTGCCCGCAGGAATGCCCGTCGATCCGCAGCTGGTTCCGCAGGTGGCGGCTCTCAAGGGCTTCGTGTTCAAAGGCTGGGACCGCGACTTGTCGCAACCGGTGATGGAAAACATAGAAGTGAATGCGGTTTACGAGAAAAAGAAGGGCAACGGCTGCCTCAAAGCTTTGCTCATCGCATTGCTCGTCATTCTTGGCATCCTTCTCGTGTTACTGCTCATTAAGTTCATCACGGGTGTGCCCGATTCAATACTTGCTAACAACAATCTGCCGGGTCATTATGCCGATGTGCCTGGTTATGCCGACGGAGGGCATATTGATGACATCTTCTCAACGCCTATCAACGATGGCGACTTGGGTGAAGGCATTCTCCCAGGTAATGGTGATAACGATTATCATTCGGGAATGTTGCCTACCGACCCGGGTGACTTTGTGGACCGCCCCGGCGGAGGGCCACAAATCGTTGATGGCGTCGTGAACCTTTTTTTTGAAGACGACAATGCTGACCTGAATAGCTTCGCGCGCGATTTCCGCAGTCTCTATGCCGATACGCAAAACTATCTGCTCGACTATGACGACTACGTGAAACGTGTGTCCATCAAATTCCCGCCAAGTGAGCGCGAGGCTTTTGAGAGCAAAGTGAAAAACGAACTGGGTAACAAATATGCCTTTATTATGGTTGACGAGTTTGTCCTTCAAAGTGACGACAATACCGTTACCACGCTGCAAACGCAGCCCCGCGACCGAGATTGGTATGTGGACGCTGTGAACGCCCAGCAGGCATGGACCATCACCCGCGGCAGCGGCGATGTGACTGTCGCCGTTGTCGACGATGGTTGTGACGTGAACCACAGTGCTTTCACAGGACGCATTGTCAAGCCTTACAATGTGTGGACCAAAAGCTCGACGGTGGGTGCCGGCGGCGGTCATGGTACACACGTGGCGGGAATAGCAGTAGGGACTACCACGAGTAGCGGTGTGAGCGGCATTGCGCCGCAATGCAAGCTCATGCCGGTGCAGGTGTTCCCCGATGGTACTGAATATAGTACGCTCAGTGCCGAGGTAAGCGGTATCGCTTATGCCATCCATCAAGGTGCGCAAGTGGTGAATGTGTCGATGGGTTCCGACTTCTCGTCGTTTCATTCTATGTCGACCGCCGATCAAGAGCGTTTCAGCGAAACCCATCTTAAAGAGTTAGAACAGATGTGGGATCGAGTTTACCGCATGGCACAGAAGAAAAACGTTGTCATCGTCTTTGCCGCAGGCAACGATGATGTGCTTTCGTGCCTCGAGGCCAACAACCGACCGCCTCTCTCGATTACCGTCACCGCCTATAACGAAGATATGCGCAAGGCCGAATTTTCTAACTATGGAAAGGGCTCTACGGTGTCGGCACCTGGCGAGGGTATCGTGAGCAGCATTCCCGGCAACCGCTACACTGCCTACGACGGCACTTCGATGGCGGCACCTGTTGTCTCGGGGGTGGTAGCCTTGATGAAAAGTGTCAAGGGCGACCTCACAATATCGCAGACAAAGCGCATCCTTATGGAAACGGGCCGACCAAACAATCAGCATATCGGGCCCATGGTAATGGCCGACAAGGCCGTGGAGCGAGCGCGTAGCGCTGCGGCGTAATAAATCAAATGAATTAATAACACTTTATATAATGTGTAAGTCATGAACGAATCAAAATTCAACTTTGGTACAGTGTTGGCAATCATCGTGTTGCTGGGATATTCCTATTTCGTGTTTATGGGCCTCGACTACTGGCTCAATGGCAATGTAGCTCTTGCGGCCACTCTCACCGGTGCCATGATTGTCGTGGTGATGGTGTGCATCTTAATCATGTGCCGCGCCAAGGCTTCGCGATGGAAAAAACTGGGTGCCACGGGGCAGATTCTCTTCGGCATCATCGTGCTTGCCGTTCTCGGTGCCTCGTCGATACCTTTTGCCCACTTCATTGGCATCATGGGCAAGCAGAGCGAAATCAAGACTGAGTTCAATAAGGCCAAGGAGTTTGCCGAAAAGGTTGACCAGGCCTATGACAACTATGTCGATTCAATAGTCGATGCCTACGAGCTTGAGCTTAAACGGGCGGTCGCTGGGCACTCCACTGGTTCAGCCTCCACAAAATATTCCCAGATGGGACTGGACGATATGGCCGGTGAAGATAGCATAAAGGTGAAGAGTATGAAGAACTCTTACCGTAATGACATCGCGGTCAACGAGAACGACAGTATCACACGCAGTGAAAGGCAACGTGTGATTAACGAAAGTGCTGAAATGAGCGTGTGGAACATCGCCATGCCTGAGAACGTGGGTTACATGAGTAAAATTGTAAGGAATTCAGTCGACGAATACATTGCCAAGAGCAGCTTGGAGGTAAAACGGAAGGGCTTTGAAGGATATAAGGAATTTTCTTATCCGCAATATGAAGGACAGGTGAAGGAGCTTGGCGACAACCTTACTAAACTCTCCAAGCCCGACGCACTCTCGCTCATCATAGCCATCGTCGCGGCATTGCTATGCTTTGCCTGCATGATGTTCCCTTATTTCCTCACGCGCACCTCGTTGGCCGCCCGCGAGAGTAATACCGGAACAATGGCAATATAAGACAATAAAAATCAAAAGAATAAATAAAGAAAATTAAACAATCACTTTAATATTATATTGATAGAATGGCAACTCCTTCAAAAGCGCAAATAATAAAAATGTGCAATGTGGCGCCAGTAAAGAGTCTCACTAAGTTTATTGAGGAAGGTGTGGTAACGCTTGCCGAACTTGATGCATCCGGGCTTCTACCGAGCCGTCACGAACAAATCGAACAATTTTTTATTCAACGCGAAGAAACGGTATGGCTTGATGTACAGGGCAACCCCACGGTGGAGAATGTGCAGCGGTATATCGCCAATTACCCCAACGGCAAACACATCTACGATGCTAAGGATAAGCTTGTGGGCCTTGATGATGAGGTGTGGCTCCAGAAGTCGGCAATAGGTACTGTTGATGCTTTCCAGCAATACATCAGTCTTTATCCTGCTGGTCGTCATGTGGCTGAGGCCAATGAAATCCTCGCTGACCCTGAATGGGCAACCGTGAAGCGCCTCAACACGCTTGAGGGCTACATCAATTACCGCAACACCCACCCGGGCAAGCACACGCAGGCTGTGGATGATGCCATTCAGAACATTAGTGACCCGCAAGACTGGGGAGCTGCCAGCGGCGCCGGCACTCCCGAGGCCTACGAGAACTATCTCCAGCAGCACCCGCACGGTGCCCATGTGGAGGAGGCCAAGGGCAAGATTGACGACTATTACTGGCGTAACGCATGTTTCGTCAATACCGCCGACGCCATGCAGCAATATCTTGACAAGATGCCCACGGGGCGCTATCTTGAGGCTGCACGCGATCGTCTTGAAGACCTCGCATGGGAAGAGGCTCAGCGCATCAACACCCGTGCATCCATAGAGCTCTATTTGGCCAACTTCCCCGAAGGCAAGCATCGTGAAGAGGCCGAGGAGCTGTTTAAGGTCGTAGGTATGCGTCAGGACGTGCTCGATGGGCTCGCCAAAGACCTGAACGCATATTCGGCTGAGGACATTAACGATTTCGTAAAACGCCACGTCATCACTAAAGACGAGGTGATTGGATTCTTTGGGCCCGATAAAGCCGAAAAAATCTTTAACTTTACACGTTTCCCCATTCCTGCTCCTGTGGGGCCTTTCCTTCCCGAATTGCAACGCGGTCCCACCGAGGTATATTTCTGGGGAACGCCGGCCAGCGGTAAGACGTGTGCCTTGGGCGCCGTGCTCAGTACGTGCCACACACGCTATGTCCTTAACGGGCAGAATTGCCGTGGTTACGACTACATGAACAAACTTAGCAACGTGTTCTCGAGAGGCAACGGCTTGTGCTCGCTGCCCGATTCTACTGCCAACGACGTGATTGCCGACATGGTGATGCAAATCCGTGACAAACAGGGCAATCCTCACGCCATGACACTCATCGACATCGCTGGCGAGATTTTCCGTGCTATCTATGCCGACTTTACCAACCAGTTCCTTGAGGACCAGAAGCGGCAGACTTTGAACCAAATCCAGAAGTATTTGGCTAACAAGAACAATAAGAAAATCCATTTCTTCGTGGTCGAATATGGTGCCCACGATACTGAATGGGAAGGCAACACGATGAGCAACTACTTGCAGACGTGTGCCACCTATCTGCGCGACAGTCAAATTCTCAAGGGACAAACAGTGGGTGTTTATGTCATTGTTACCAAGTGCGACAAGATGATGTGTCCGCCCGAGATGATGCCCCAGGCTGCGCTTGAATATGTACAGAAATACCTTAACGCCTTCTTTATGAATTTACAGTATGCCTGCAAGGATGCCGGTATCGGCGACTTCAAGGTGATTTCGTTCTCGGTGGGCGACGTGTTTGCCAAGCAGCTGTGCTACTACAATGACCAGTACACCGACAAGGTGGTGGAAATCCTTCTCAGCTAAACGCCGGCGATTAAAAACTCGTTCTGGCGTAGTTGATGCGTTTTAATTATTTGTAATATTTAATGCACGAAAAACTTATGGGTAATTATAATTATATTAAAGTTGATTTCTTTGGGCAGTTTGTGTCGGCATCGGGTGCAAGCGACACCATTCACAAATTCACCTATCCCGTGCCCAAGAGCACTGTCGACGAGCCCTCCAACTGGTGGCTCGACCCCATTACCGACCCACGCAATGAGATAAGGCTCTTCAACAACGCCGAGAGTTGCTACAAGCTACTCTCGAACGGTTACGGCACCTACTACAGCCTCATCACGCGCAATCGTCGCGACGCACGCGGCGGCATGGTGCTCATCACCGTCATGGTGGAGAAGGGATACCGCGTTGACGGCAAGAAGATGGTCAAGTTGCTTGAACTGTTGAAAACCGAGATGCTCGAGGCCGACCAGTGGAGCAACGACATCGTGGAACAATGCCTCGCCGAGAGTGGCTTCGAGCCCTCGCAGGCCGCCGTGCCCGCTCCCTCGCGTCAGCCGTCGGCCGGCATGAACCCGGCGCGCGCCATCCGTCTTTATGTGGCTCCCGAGGATATGGAAGGCTACTTCTCGTTCCCAGAACAGGACGCCTATAAGGCTTATCCGGGCGGCATCCTCTTCGCCCAAGGGCAGTACAAGCCGCTCCAGGCCGTGGTGCCCATCATCACGTCTCAGCTGCAACGCATGTTCCGCATTATCAAGCCCAAGAACTGCCATGTGACGGGTACTGCCTCGTCGTTGGTAAAGGAGGGGACACCGCTGCGCCTCACTTTCAAGAAAGACAACCTGCTGTCAAAGCCCGTCAAGGTGGTCGTGGGACAACCCGATGCCCTCGTGAGCTACAGTGGCAGCGACATGATCATAACCGAGAAGGAAGGCATCGTTTATTACTTCCCACTTCTCGTCAAGGTGTCGCAAGACGGCAAAGTGCTCCCGCCAGCACAGGTCAAGGTGAGCGGTTCCATAGGGCCGCGCCCTATCAATTTTTCGGCCGATGCAGCACAGCAAGCCCAGGTAGGCGAGCTTTTCGAGAACGATATGGCCGCCAATATGACTGCCAAAATTGTCCTTAACGTGAGCGGAAACTCTTTCGACCCTACCAAGATGGAAGTCGATTTGAGCCAAATCGGGCAGCCCATTATCGTTAATGTGGTGGGACGCAAGCAGCAGGTAACTATTTACCACGTGGCAGGAGGCATCCGCTTCAGCACTACGGTTGACATCAAGGAAGGTACGCCCGATGCCATCGCCCTCAAGCAAGGCAATTTCCGCGGTCATCCTGTGCAGCGTAACGCTGACGGCACCTATAACATCATAATCGCCGATAAACAACCCGTGAAGGCTGCGCCCGTCGCTACCGGCGGAGGACAGGACGAAGAGAGTTTCCTCAAGCGCTACGGTAAATACATTGCCATGGGCGTCGCGGGACTCCTTGTCGCCGGCTTAGTCGCCGCTGGACTCCTCTTGTGGAGGAGTTGCGACACCGCCACCACCAGCGACAGCAGCGATACCACGAAGGTGGAAAGTGCTGCTGATGGTGACAAACGTGGTGGTGCCCCTGTTTTCAATGGCCAAGACGTGGTTGATTCCACGCCAGCCGACACCCCCGAAGACCTTGCCGCCGACCTGGATTACCTCAAGAAACGAAACACTTGGAATAAGAATGATTTGAAGTCACAGAAATATACTAATCTCTTCAATATTTTCGAGTGTGGACAAATTGAGCAAATCGTCACAAGCGATTATCTCCAGCAGCCCGACAACACGCGAAATGGCTACTTTGGACAGATTGTTGAACAGTTGAATAAATTGGACGGCGAAAGGAAAATAAGGGCAAAAGAATTGATTACGCAAGAAGCACAAGACGGAACCATCGACCTTACAAAGCTGTTGAGTGACCTTAAAAAGCTTCAGCCGTTAACCGATAGGGTGAATGCCGGCACCGGACGTGGTGGCGCCAGCGGCACCGGTGGTGGAACTCATGGCGGCGGTGGTGGTCATGGTGGCGGTCATGGTGGCAGTTCTGGTGGTAATGGCGGCTCTGGTGGCGGCCCGGATGGTACCACTGGTGGCAGTGGTGCTGGAGGACGACAAATGTAAACTATAGTTTTGATCATTATGAAAACAGTAATTAAAATATCTCTTATCGTCTTGGCGGTGTCTCTTATAGTATTCGTCGTGTTGTATTTTGCAAATAAGGACGAAGCAAAAGACGTAGGCCATATTGCTAAAACCAAGTATGTCGAAAAAATCGCAGACCGTGCTGAGAAAGTCATTGATAAGGTGGATGACTATAATCAAGCAAAGCTCAATTTTATCGATTTAGAGAACGAGATTTTAGCTGAGAAGGCCATGGGTAATCGCAGCGAGGAAGAAATTAAGAATGCTCAAGAGTTTATCGTGTTCTACTTCGCTCCTAAACATATTAAGCACGCTAACGAGCATTACGCTGGTAGCGAGTGGTCGACCGAAGAAGTGATGGAAATAAAAACGGTTGCCCAGCGTTTGCTCGACTATCAAGTAATCGAGGATAGCGCAGCCAACCGCATCGGTCTCAACAAAGTGATTACTGTAGCCGACCACTATGCCGAAGCGCGCGCATTGGCTTCATCATCTCGCCGTTACAGCTCGGCTGCACAGGTGGAATCGATTATGTCGGAAGTGAAAGCCTATAAGAACGAGGATCCGCTTAAGAATTGTACCCAATTACGCAACGACCTGGATGGGGCTGTCAATCGAGCCGTCAATAACTATGCGTCCTCAGTGGCAGGCCAACTCAATAGTATCGCTAACCAGATGGCCAGCTCGGACGATCCTGGTGCACTTCGCCAAAAGGCTGACGGGATTTATCGCGAATTCAGTACTTTGGGACGTCCTAACAGTGCTGTGAGCGCGGCTTACAATAGAGTGAAATCTTTTTAATCAAATTATTTGATTCGGAATGAAACATTTCTCGTTGATGTTGGTATGTTTCTGCTTGCTACCCATTTCGGGATGGGCTGCTGACGACATGAATGACAGCGAAAATAATCGGCGCCAGATAGCGGATATGCAGCATAAACTTGATAGCCTCGCCGAAGCTCAAAAGGAGATTGTGGGTGCTATCAATGAAATGAAAGCAATTCAAGCGCGTATCAATAGTGTTCAGAATGCTGGTGTCGTCAATGCCCAAATTCAAGCCGAAATCAATAGGGTAGAGGACAGCATCACAAAGCACCAGGCCGCTTTGAGCGAACCGGTGGCCGAGCGCGACAAATTGATTCTTGACACGTTTGTGCCCGACGTGATTAACGCACCATTCAACGACTCCATTAATGCACAGGCTCTCGAGTGGCTTGGTGTGGTGGATGTGATTGGTAATGACGAACTTGCCGGTCGCGTGAACCTTGATAAAGCATTGCTCAAAAACTATGGTGCCTACACCGAAAGTCTTCAGCAATTCCTGAACAAGAAAAAGACTGACTTGGTTAACATGAAGTGGGCTGCGCAAAACGAGAAATGGACTACGAAATTTGTCAACGACCTCAAGAAAACAAGTTACTTCAAAACCTATGATGAGGCTAGCGAAGGTACTATTCCTTTCTTGACCAAAGCGTATGACAAATTACTTGAGCTGAAAGAAAAGGGATTTGAGAACTGCCAAGAAGATTATGAGAATTTGCTCAATGGCGAGCCGGCCGATATTGAAAGTGTCCTCAAGCAAATCACATTGCTACAGGGTAAGGCTGGATTGGAAATAAGTGCTATTGAATCACTTACACAGGAGCGTGACTCCCTTGAACGACTTTTAGTGGTTCCCGATTCATTGACTTACAATGCCGATATTATTCGTCTTGAAACGCTCAAACAACAAATAGACGAATCACAAGCGGCTAAAATTCAAAAAGAAATTGAGGAGTGGACCGATGAGCGTGATTACTATATTACGCGTGAATATTTTTCCAATCTTCGTCGTAAACCTTACAATAAACAACGATTAGATGAGGGTGTCGCGTATGTGAAAGAGCATGTGGAAACCAAATATCTACTTGAATATATGGATGAAACATTAGGGATGATGAATAATTATCCCACTTACGCCACGGCCATTGCCGATGCCTTGGATGGACCAACAAGGGAGCTGATACTCAAGTATAAAGGTTTTACCAAAGGAATTGATGTGGCCGATTGGAAACAGAAGATTCACGCGCCCTTGACAAAAACGGCCTATTGGCCCATCTACGAGAAGGCCAAAAAAACGAATAATACAAATATATCCATTCTCTATCTTGATGAAATAATCAATCAAATAGAGGCAATGGAGGCCGTGGGTTATAAGAACTGCGAAGAACGTTTGAATGACGTCATTAAGAAATTGCGCGATTGTGCTGCGGGAACTCTCCCGTTTGAATGATAGATAATTTAACAACTATTTTATAGTACTATAAGATGAATACCCAGCTAAATAATAACTATGGCAATGTCCCGATGGGACAAGGTAATTCACAATGGCCAAACCCGCCGGCTGGCTCGATGCCTTTCAGCGACCCGGCTCAGCCTCCGGTTCAGGCTCCGCCCCCGTCTGGTTACCCTGGTGGCGCCTATGGTGGCAACGGGGGAAATATGCCGCCGGCCGGTCCTCCCGCGTCACCCCCGAGTAACGGTGACCCCGACGGCAGCAAGCGCCGTCGCACCATTGGCTGGATTATCGCGGTGGCCTTGCTCAACCTGTTACTGCTTTTGTTGTGGCTACTCCTGCCGTCGCGCTGCACTTGTGACCGCCACGGCCACAACTATGACGACAGCGAGCTGGTTAGTAGCGATGACGACCGTAGCGACGATAGCTATTTCGATACAATTCCCGACGACCCCGACCGTGTGACTCCCAACGACAGTGTGGCTGACGAAGTAGAGGATGTAATCGAGCAGGGTGGACAGTTGCAGTTCACTATATCGTGGGAAAGAGGCGATCAAGTCGACATCGATGCTCATTGCTATGAGCCTGGGTACCATATCTACTTTTCAAATAAACGTGAGCTTTCGCCTTCGGGAGGCGTGCTCGACATTGATAATCAAGAGCGTGACAGCGGACGTGTCGAGCACATCACTTACGCAAACTGCTCATCGATGCATAATGGTAATTATACTTTTACTGTGATGAATTACTCGGGCGGAAATAATCGAGGCATTAAGGCTTATCTCACAGTGAATGGCAAAACTTATCAGTACAGTATATCCTCGTTAACCGGGAGAGAGCAGGAGGTGAAAGTGGCGAGAGTGACGGTCGCCGACGGGCGGGTCACAATCGTAGAGCACTTCCTGAGTGCCAGCGAGGTGGATATACATCCTTAACGTAGCGTAGCTACTCGTCAACTTGTCAATTTTTAATTATTATGAATACACAAATTGGAAATAATAATTGGCCCACGCCACAGCAGCCATGGGGGGCGCAACCGCAACCATACGGCCCTGGGCAACAACAACCTTATGGTGGGGCACCTATTGGTGGGCCTGGAATGCCTCCACCATACGGAGGGATGCCCATGGGTGCTCAGATGCCGCCTCAACCGCCGCGCCAAGACCCTGATGAGGTGAAAAAGAAGAAAACTATCCGTTGGATAGTGCTTGTGGGTATCCTCGACTTGTTGCTGCTGTTGCTCTATCTGTTGCTGCCATCGCGCTGCCACGGTCCCATTATCGATAGTTCGAGCGAAATAAGCGAGACCAGCGACATCAGCGATGTGGTTGACAACGATTCGGGCGAACTACAGTTCGGTATCGAGTGGAGTCGTACCGACCATGTGGATATTGATGCTCATTGCCTGGAGCCGAGTGGCGAAGAGATTTATTGGGAAAATCAGCGTTCTGAACGAAGTGGCGGCTATTTGAATATCGATAACCGAGAAGGTGACAGGGGACGTGTGGAGCACATTAAGTGGTCTAAGACTAGTAATATGCCCGATGGTGACTATCTCTTCTATGTGCAGAACTTCACAGGAGGCCGGAATAGCGGCGTGAAAGCTGTCTTGAAGACGAAAGACCAGACTTACACCTATCAGATTAACAACATTAACGATTTCCGTCAAGATGTCCCGGTGGTGACTGTGACGATTCGTGACGGCCAAGTGGCTAATATTAAAAACCATATTCAACCGTCGTGAAAATACTGAATAGCTTCTTCTTAACCGCTGCCCTTGTGCTGGCTGCCGCCGGCGCGAGGGCCGCCGATTTTTGGCTCGGAGCCGACGTGAGCGGCACTACCGACCTCGAGCGGCGCGGCGTGCAGCTTTATAACGCCGCCGGTGAGCCGCGTGACAACTTCCAGCTCATGAAAGAACTGGGAATGAATGCCGTGCGCCTCCGCGTATGGGTAAACCCCAAGTTTGGCAGTTGCAACAAGGAGGACGTGCTGGGCATGGCCCTGCGCGCCAAGACCTTGGGCCTCGCCCTCATGATTGACTTCCATTATAGCGACTGGTGGGCTGACCCACAAAAGCAGAACATCCCCGAGGCGTGGAAAGAGATGGACTACGGGCAGATGAAGGCGGCACTTGCCGAGCACACACGCGCCACACTGCAACTGCTCAAGGACTACGGCGTGGACGTAAAATGGGTGCAGGTGGGCAACGAGACTACCGACGGCTTCCTGTGGGACATGGGACGCGCCACCATGCACATGGACCAGTATGCCGGTTTCACCGACGCGGGCTATGCCGCCGTCAAGGCAGTCTATCCCCAGGCCGTGTGCATCGTGCACGTGGACTGCGGCAGCGACCTGAAACGCTACCGTTTCATCTTCGACGGCCTTGAGCGCTACCATGCACGTTACGACATGATAGGGATGAGCGTCTATCCTTACTGGGACATGGATAGCAAACTCACCGCCAATGAAGACGAGACACTCGTTAAGGTAATTGCCAACATCAAGGAGTTGCACAAACTTTATGGCCGCGACGTGATGATTGTCGAAACTGGCTATGAAGCACGCCGTGCCGAGGCGGGACGCGCTTTCATGCAGCGGCTCATCACGCAGTCGTTCCACAATACCGACGGCCATTGCCACGGCGTCTTCTACTGGGCGCCCGAGGCCGATGTCGACAGTCCTTATAAGCTGGGCGCGTTTAGCAACCATCGTCCCACCATCATCCTCGACCCGTTTAACATCAACA
>JAGCUP010000134.1 GCA_017962765.1 Muribaculaceae bacterium
AGTGCGAGACGTCGAGCGAGGCAAGGTTGTGGCAGCCATCGAACATGTAGGCCATGTTGGTGACATTGGCAGTGTTCCAACCACTCAAGTTGAGCGAGGCGAGGCTTTCGCAGCCCATGAACACCTCGCTCATGTTGGTGACACTGCCCGTGTCGAAGTGCGAGACGTCGAGCGTCTCGAGTTTCCCGCAGTCGTAGAACATGTAAGCCATGTTGGTGACATTGCCCGTGTCGAAGTGCGAGACGTCGAGCGTCTCGAGATTCCCGCAGTCGTAGAACATGTAAGCCATGTCGGTGACAACTGCGGTGTTCCATCCCGTGAGGTCGAGTGCAGTCAAGCCCGAGCACTTCCAGAACATAGAGCTCATGTTGGTGACATTAGCCGTGTTCCAGCTACTGAGATCGAGCGTCTCGAGGCTCTCGCAGCCGTCAAACATGCTGGCCATGCTGGTGCAGCTGTCGGTATTCACTTTGCTCAGGTCCATGCTCGTGCAGTTAGAGAATCCATGGAACAGGAACGAGCAATCGCCGGTGAAGCGCACCTCGTCGGTGGCCGTCACGCTCGTGACATCCCAGTCGGTCGCGTCGTTGCCCCACTTGTCGTTCTTGTTGAACTCGCCCCAGTTGAGCGAGAGTGTGCCGGTCGTGCTATCGAAGGTGTAGCGACTCTGGTACTCGACGTCAACCTCGGTGTCATGGGCCGGCATCGTGAAGGTATCGCCGTCGATGGGCTCGCCATCGACGGTGAAGTGGTAGAAGCGTGTGCCCTGAGGTGGCGTGCCGATGTAACTGAGGGTGACGGTGATGCCGGCGGCGAAATAGGTAGGACCGTTGATGACGACGCTCTCGCCGGTGGCGGTAACGCCGGGGGGCAGGTTGAGGGCGTGTACGCTGCGCACTCCGGCGCGGTCGCTCGATGCGTTCACGTCGCCGTTGGCACCCACTCCCACGTTGGTAGCGTCGGCGGTGCCGTTCACGGTGCAGGCGTGGTAGTAGTTGGCGGTGTAAGTGCCGTTGTTGTCCTGTCCGATGACAGCTCCCACGTAGGTGTTGCCGCTGGTGATGGTTGAATTCAGCACAAGGCAGTTCTCCACTGTGGTGCCGTTGCAATTACCCACGAGTCCTGCGACAATCCTATAGCCCGTAATGCGGGCATCGTCGATGGTGACATTCTTGATGGTGGCGTTGACGGCGCGGCCGAAGACCGCCTGGTTTTTATTGACGTTACCCGAATTACCCGGATTCTTGTAGAGCCGTATGCCGCTGATGGTGTAGCCCTTACCGTCGAAATTACCGCTGAAGTTCTTGTCGCTGCCGTTGAAGTAGCCGCCGATGGTGGTGAAGTTCTCGTCGGTGTCGCCCAGGCCAGTGGTGCTGTAAGCGATGTCATTGCCCAGCTCGAAGTACGTACCGCTGTAGGCCTCGCCGCTCTTCACTGCGGCCGCCAGCGCGTCGAGTTCGGCGGTGGTGGTGATGATGTAGGGGGCGTCCGCCGTGCCGCTGCCGCTCCATGCCGCAACCAGGTTCACCGTGACGGTGGCGTCGGCCGCAGGCATCACGAAGGTGTCGCCCTCGATGGCGTTGCCGCCGACCGAATAAACCGGCTTCTTGCCCGCCGGCACATTGCTGCAAGCAAGGGTGACGGTGGTGGCGGACGCATAGTGCGTCACACCGTCAATATCGACGCTCTCGCCCGTGGCGGTGACGCCGTCGGGCAGGGTGAGGGCGTGGACGCTGCGCGCACCTTCCTGGTCTTGGTTGCCACTGGTTGAACCAACGCCCACATCGGTGTATGATTCATTTTGAAGTTTAGTGTTACGCACCAGGCAGTCATGATAATAGTTGGCTGTAATGGTACCGCTATTTTTACCTACGATGGCCCCTATCTGTGACTGACTGCTGATTGTGGCGCCAAGGACGAGGCAATTGCTGACGGCAGCACTTGTTAGATTGCCGACGATACCACCAACCTGTCCTGAAGGAGAGTTATTTGAAAGAGTGGTTACTACTGTGATTTCTCCGCTGAAGGTGCAACGGTTGATAGTGCCCCCATGTTCACAACTGCCCGCGATGCCGCCATAGTTGTTCGAGGTTTCATCACAACTATTAACACTTACGTTGCTCTCCACCCGGCAGTCCTCGATGTTGCCGCGGTTGTTGGTACCCGCGATGCCTCCGGCATAGTTGTATCCCGTGATGCGGGTCTCGGCAAGGACGACATTCTTCACGGTGCCATCCGAGAGATTGCCAAAGAGGCCCTGGTAGTTGTTGGTTGTATTATTGATGCGTATGCCGCTGATGGTGTAGTCCTGCCCGTCGTAGGTGCCACTAAAAGGCTTGGCGTAGCCGCCGATGGCAGTGAAGTTATTCTCGTTTCCACTGTTCCATGCCGTGGTGGGGGCATAGGCGATGTTGGCGGTCTGCTTGAAGGTGAGGCCGCTGCAGTTGTTCTCAGCAATGTTCACAAGCACTGCGAGACGGTCAAGGTCATCGGTCGTGGCAATCTCGTAGGTGTTGTTGCCCAAGCTGTTGAAGTCCCTCGGGGCGAGGTTGCGAACGGTGTAGCTCTTGTTGATACTGCCGGCATACTCGCCCGCGCCGTTCACAAAGACGGTTGCGTTACCCACACCGTCTCCGCCATTAATATAATAGGTGTAGTCGGTGCCCTCGGTGAGCACGGTGTTATAGTAGGTGACGGTGGGCACAGGCTTGATGGGGCTGCCGTAGTAGATATACTCGCTCTCAACACCGCTGATGACGGTGTTGCTGCTCGAAATAGGCTCGTGGGTCGCATAACTGAGCACGATTTTGCCGAAGGTCTTGTCCGCAGGGATGGTGACGGTGAGCGTTTTCCTGTCGCTGCTCACCTCGGTGATGCAGTCCGAGACGGCGCCATCGCTGCCGGTCTTGACGGTGGCGGTGTAGAACCACAGTGGGTGGGTCGAGCTGGAGCTTTCGATGGTTACCGTGAACCAGGTGGTGGTGACAACGTCGGTGAGCGATGTCGATTCCTGGTAGTCAAGCGTACCGTTGAGGGTGACGGTGGCATCCCCTCTCATCACAACATTGTTGAATGTGTAGCTGGAACCTGACTGAACGGGGGTATTCATTGTGCCCCACGGCGACGAGACGACGCCGGCACCCATAGTTTGGTTGCCACTGGTTTGCGACCTACCCTGGAACGTGATGGGTTTCGTAATCGTGGCATGCGCCGTAAGTCCTGTGGCGAGTGCCGCTATCGTGAGCAGCACCGTCAGGAGTTTTGAAGATAGTAATCGTTTTCTCATATTGTTTTAGGTTTTTGTGATTATTTGCAAATTTGGTTAAGGTTTTGGTGACTGTTTGCAGAATTAGGCCACTAAATTACAAAAAATTTTAATAAAAACATTTTCCTCTCGTCGTAATACATCGAGAGGAAAGAAAATTTACCATTTTTGGTAAAATTCCTCACTAAAAATGTTAAAATCCCGCCCCTTTTACAACCCAAAAAACAAAAATCATCCCATCAGCAGCAAAAATCACCCAAACTCCACAACAAATCCCCCAAACTGCCAAAAAACCCCGAAAAACCGTCATCACCCCACCCCCAAAACACCCAAAAATCCCCCGAAAATCCGCCTCTTTTCCCCCACCCATAGCTCACTTGTCAATGCGAATTTCGCGAATTTTACTAATTTCACGAATTATATTTTTCCCTTAGAACACGATAAAATAAAACTGAAATTAAAAAATTCGTGGAATTCGCTTAATTCGTGAAATTCGCATTAAAAATCAGTGAAATTCGCTTACAAGTTGTATCTTTGCAACCGAAATCGGAGCGATATGGAAATATCGTTTGTCAAAGCCGCAAAAAAGTAAAAGGTATGAACATAAAATTCAGAATGCCCAAGTTCGGACGTAAACAAAGCGGAGGTAGCGTGTTGAAGGAGCTGTTGCTGACCACGCTTGCCACCACCATCTCTATTGTGCTCACCTTTGGCACGGCGCACTGTATAGACCAGCATCAGGCCGACCAAAGCCGGCGCTTGATGGCGTTGACCATCATAAATGACATAGACCAGAGCCTGAATGTCATCAAAAGATACATCGAGGAAGATGAAAATGGGCGCAATATCACCCTATATCTGATGGAGAATATGGACCGTCTGGACAGCGTCTCAGAGGACACTCTCAATCTGTTCATTGAATATGTCACCCCGTCCACGTTCGATATTGACATGGAGTTCAAGAAGAACAATGAGACCATTTTCAACAGCAGCCAAGACACCTGGCGCACGCTCAACGACAAGAAGTTTTTCGACAACGTGCAGAACTTCTACAGCTACAGGGCCACCTTTGAGCGGGAGCGCAGGGAATCGGCCATTTTCCAAAAGCCCGTCACTGCCGAGGAACTGAGCCAAATGTTGCTGGACACCGATGAGATGAGCAGCCACAAGGGAAAAGTGGAAGTGTGCCGCAGGTTGCTTAACTCGATGAAGGTAAAGCGCTACGTCGACCTCTATGCCGAGCGTGTGAAAAACTACCAGTTTTACCTGATGATTTTCTTCAATCAGAACGAGGAGAACAAATTCCTGATGAACATCACCGAACAGGAGATGAATGATTTCGTGAACCAGACCTACAAGACCGTGCGCCCGGTGAAGGAAAAAGAACTTGTGGGAACGTGGGAAGCCGCTTATCCCAACGATAGCTACCAGGCAACTTTCGAATACAGGAAAGACCATACCTTTACCGCAAACTATGCCGTGCATTGGAGCGACGCCGCTATCATCGGCAAGATGATTCAACGGTACTCTATCTCAGGAACTTGGACTGTCGAAGGCGACTCGCTGGTGAAGGTTTTCGACCCAAGCAGCTTCAAGATGGAAATCGATGAGAACGGTGCCACCTACCATCCCGACCAGGCCGACGCCGTAGAGCAGCTGAAGAAAGAGATGTCCAAGATGCCTTCGGGCATGGCGAGCCGTGCGGTACAGGGCACGAACATCGATGAGTCGGGCACTCGCCTGCAACTGAACGAGCCGGGCTGGGGCTCGACAAACTACCGGAAGGTACAATAGGCGGATTCTAATAAACCCGAATCGGCCCAAAACCACCCAAATCGGGCGACAGAAGCAAAAAAATGTGCGGTTGTTGCGCGTAATTCAAATAAAATGCCTACCTTTGCAGCGCAAAAAACAAGATCGGGGTGTAGCACAGTTGGTTAGCGCGCCACGTTCGGGACGTGGAGGTCGGAAGTTCGAGTCCTCTCACCCCGACTTGAAAAAGCGGCAATCGGAGTAATCCGGTCGCCGCTTTTGTTTTCTTTCATTGAAGCGAGGAGCACGCGGTCACTTGGGGGAGAGTGTGGCGAGGGGAACTATCATTTCCTCGAGTGAGATGCCGCCGTGCTGGAAGGTGTCGGTGTAATAGGTGACGTAGTGGTTGTAGTTGTTGGGATAAGCGAAGAAGTCGCGTCCCATGGCAAAGATGTAGGCGCTCGAGACGTTGGGCGAGGGAAGCCCGAAACGCTTGGGCTGCTTGATTTCGAACACTTGCCGCGAATTGTAGGTCATGTGCTTCCCCACCTTGTATCGCAGGTTGGTGTTGGTGTTGCGGTCACTGATGACTTTGACGGGGTTGTCGACGCGCACGGTGCCGTGGTCGGTGGTGAGGACGATGCGCGCGCGACGCTGTGCGATGAGTCGGAAGATGTCATAGACGTAGGAGTTGCGGAACCAGCTCAGCGTGAGGTCGCGGTAGGCGCTCTCGGTGTTGGCGAGTTCGCGCATCATCTTGGACTCGGTGCGTGAATGTGAAAGGATGTCGACAAAGTTGAACACGAGCACGTTGAGCTGATAACGGTCGAGGTCGGCAAACGAGGCTGCGAGGCGTTCGCCGGCCGCCATGTCGCTGAGCTTGTTGTAAGAGAAGGAGTAGCGGCGGCGGTAACGGTCGAGGAAAGTGGCCACGAGCGGTCCCTCGTTGACATTCTTACCCTCTTCCTCGTCCTCATCGACCCACAACTGCGGGAAAAGTCGCTCGATGTCGACGGGCATGAGCCCCGAGAAAATGGCGTTACGGGCATACTGTGTGGCGGTGGGCAGGATGGTGGTGTAGAGGCGCTCGTCGTCGATGTTGTAGAGGTCGGCGAGGGCCGCGCTAATGGTTCTCCACTGGTCGAGGCGGAAGTTGTCGATGACGATGAAGAACACCTGTTCGCCCTTGTCGAGCAGGGGGAGCACGGCGGTCTTGAACACCTCATTGCTGCGCAGCGGGTGGTCGTCGGTGGTGAGCCATTTTTCATAGTTGCGGCGCACGAACTTGGCGAAGGCAACGTTGGCTTCGTGCTTTTGGTGCCGCAGCAACTCGTCCATATTAGTGTCGGTGGTCGAGAGGGTGAGCTCCCATCGCACGAGGGTGTTGTATATGTCGTACCACTGCTCGATAGTCGAGGCGCTATTGATGTGGCTCGAGATATCCATGAAGGCCTGCTGGTAGTCGCTGGTAGCCTTTTGCGCCACGAGGGCGTCGCTGTGCAAGTTTTTCTTGATGGAGAGGAGGATTTGCATGGGGTTGACGGGCTTGATGAGGTAGTCGGCAATTTGACTGCCTATGGCCTGGTTCATGATGTTTTCCTCTTCGCTCTTGGTAATCATGATGACGGGTACCTGTGGCTGCGAGAGCTTGATGCGGTTGAGGGTTTCAAGGCCGCTGATGCCCGGCATGTTCTCATCGAGAATGATGAGATTGAAGTTTTGGGTGGCCATGGCATCGAGGGCGTCGCGCCCGTTGGTGACGGTAACCACGTCATATCCCTTGTTTTTCAGGAAGATGATGTGTGGCTTGAGCAGGTCGATTTCGTCGTCGGCCCACAAGATGAGATTCTGCTTATTGATGTCGCCCATAGTGAGTGAGTTATGATTCGGGTTCAGCTTCGGGGTCGATTCCCGATTCCTGCACGACCTCGGGTTTGACGTCGTCGGGGTAGGATACGCGCGTCTGGAACATGGTGCACAGGCGGTCGATGAGGAACTGGCGCACCGTCTGCACATCGGCGTAAGTAATGGGAGCTTCGCGGAACAAGCCATCGGCCATCTGGCCGTCAATCACCTTGCCCACGAGGGCTGTGATGCCCTTCACGTCGGGGGCAACGAGGCTCTTACAAGCGGCTTCGCAGGCGTCGGCCATCATGACGATTGCCGTTTCCTTCGACTTGGGGTTAGGGCCGGGATAAGTGTAGGCTGCCGGGTCGACATGCTCGTCGGGGCGCTGCTTGCAAGCGGCGGCATAGAAGTATTTCGCCCTTCCCTTGCCATGGTGCTGCGAGATAAAGTCCTTAACGACCTGGGGCAGACCGGCCTTTTCGGCGCGCTTGAGGCCGTCGGTGACGTGTGCGATGACAATCGAGGCCGACTGTGAGGGCTGCAGCGCGTCGTGCGGGTTGACGCCCTTCTGGTTCTCGGTAAAGAAGGCGGGATTCTCCATCTTGCCGATGTCGTGATAGAGGGCACCCACGCGCGCCAGCTGGCTGTTGGCGCCTATCTCGTGCGCGGCCTCACCGGCCAGGTTGGCGACTTGCAGCGAGTGCTGGAATGTTCCGGGGCACGTCTGCGAGAGCTCCCTGAGCACGGGGTTGTTGATGTCGCTGAGCTCAACCATTGTCACGAGCGAGGTGAATCCGAAGAGCTTCTCGATGATGAAGATGCCGAAATAGGCAAACGAGAGGACGGTGCAGTTGATGGCGAACATCAGGAACGTGGACCAGTCGAGATGGTTGATGGCACCTTGGCGCGCCACGAGGATGGCGATATAGGTGAGCGAGTAAGCCAGGAAGATGTAAACCGCGCCCTTGACAAGCTGGGAGCGTTGCGAAAGTTCACGCACCGAGATGATGGCTATGACACCGGCGAGGAACTGGAGTATGATGAACTCGGCCTGCTCGGCGGCCACGAGCGAGCAGATGAGGACCACGATGAGGTGGACGAAGAATCCCGACCTCGAATCGGTGAACGTGGTGATGATGATGGGCACAAGCGCGAAGGGAATGACATAGATGAGCTCGGCGCGGTACTTGGTGGTGAGATAGACTAGGATGACAAAGACGAGAATCGACATCACCAAGAGCACCATCTTCTTGAAGTGGGAGAAGATGGCGGGACGCATGATGCGCATGAACAGGTAGAAGACCAGCATGAGCAAAGCCACGACAAAGGCCTTGCCGAGCATAGCCACGAGGCGGTCGGTAGCGCTCATGCTGCGCTCGCTCATCATTTCCTCGTAGGTTTTGATGATGATATACTTCTGCGGCGTGATTTGGTCACCGTAGTCGATGATTTCCTCGCCCGCGCTCACCACGCCGTGGGGCACGATGGCTGCACGGTATTCCTGGTTAAAGTATTTCTGCGACTCCATGGTGTCTTCGAGCACCGTAGGCACCAGGAACTTGTCGAGCTTGACGGCGTCCATGGCGGCCTGCTCCTCGGGGGCAGTGAGCGTGGTGTCAATATAATAGTAAGCATCGCGACCCGAACGCAGCGCGGCTGTCTCAAGCGAAATGGCCTCATTGCCCTCAAGAATCCTCACGGCTGGCAACTTTCCCATGGAGATGAGGTCGGCAGTGGCATTGTCGACGATGCCATCCTTATAGACGTTCTGCGCCATATTGATGATTTTGACGCGTGTATGGGCCGTGACGTTGTCCATTTCAGTGAGTGCGGCCTCAAGGCGGTTCACCTGTGTGATGGCGATGTTGTCGTCTATGCGGTAGAAGGGCACGAATCGCTCCATGATACTGTCGTGAATGGCGAGTTTCGAGATGGAATCGTGCTCGATGGGCACATCGAAAGGCGCCATGAGCCTTGGGTAGTTCCAGTTCTCTCCCTCATTATAGGTGAGCTGCATACCCCTGTCAATAAAGAAGAGGGAGATGAGAATGACGCTCGCTGCGATGAGGAGGATGATGCAGAATTTATTTCGGGTCGACTTTGTGATTTATTTATTAGTTAACAAGTTAACGCGCAATTGTATTATCCATTGAATTAGCTGCTTCGGTCGGCGCTGGTGACACCTTTCACCGTCTTGAT
>JAGCUP010000135.1 GCA_017962765.1 Muribaculaceae bacterium
ACGATATCCGTCTGCACATGCGCTACGAGGACAAAACGCTCTTTCCTTATGTCGAGGCACTCCTTCACGGCGAGCCTATGCCCAACTACAATGTGGACATTTTCTCGAAACACCACAACGACATCACTGGCAAGTTCCAGGAGTTGAAGAACATCATCATCAAGTATCTGCCCCAAGACGGCCTCGCCAACAACCTCCTCACGGCCACCCTCTACGACATTTACAACAACGAGGAGTGGCTGTGCAACCACAGCAATGTGGAGGAAGTGCTTTTTGTGCCGGCCATCCGCAACTTGGAGAAAAAGTTGAAGAGTGATGACGTATCTGCTCGAATTATCAGCATGATAGGGCATGTGGAGCCAACTGAATCCATTACAGAGCGTGAGAAAGAAATTATTGTGTGCCTCGTTCAGGGGATGTTGAACAAGGAAATTGCCAACCACCTGTTCATCTCCATCAACACGGTTATCACTCACCGTCGTAACATCGCCCGAAAGCTACAAATTCGCTCCCTTGCCGGCCTCACAATCTACGCCATCGCCAACGACCTCATCGACAAAAAAGTGCTCCTCAACGACAGGTAATTACCAATAAATTCACTGTGGTCACACGGCACATGTTTCAGGCTTGCCGCATAGAGCTATTGTGTGAATGGGGAAAAAGTATTAACTTTGCAAGTTATTAGCGTGGCGCGTGTTGCGCCTTGCAATATTTTTTATTAAAAAAGGGAAAACAATGATTGACTATATCCGTGGCCTTGTGGCCGAGCTCAATCCTGCCTATGTTGTGGTGGATAACCAGGGCGTGGGTTACATGATGCACATTTCGCTTACCACCCATCAAGTGCTGCAAGGCGTTGCGGGCGAGGCGAAACTATTTGTCTATGAAGCTATCCGCGAGGATGCGCACCTGCTGTTCGGGTTTGCCACAAAGCACGAGCGCGAGCTATTCCTGCTACTCATCAGTGTGAGCGGTGTAGGACCTAACACGGCGCGCATGATTCTCTCGTCGATACCGCCCGCCGAGCTCGAGCAGGTCATCGCTGGGGAGCGTGTGGCACAGCTCAAAGCGGTAAAGGGTGTGGGCGCAAAAACGGCCCAACGTATCATTGTTGACCTTCGTGATAAAATAAAAGTGGGGGCTACCACGTTATTAAATAAGGACGAACGGCCCGGCGAGGCCTACGACGAAGCTCTCGCCGCTCTGGTGATGCTCGGTTTCACCCAGCAGATGTCGCACAAAGCACTCAAGAAGTTGTTCCAGAATGACCCGTCGTTGAGTGCCGAGGACGCCATCAAGCAGGCGCTCAAAATGATGTGATACAGTTGTTTGGGTGATAGACCGGATTCTCGTCCCGATTTGTTTGATAACTGAATGATAGCTGATGAGAAAGCGAAAAAGTAAAAAGAAATATAAGCTGCTGTGGCTCGGCCTCGTTTCGTTGCTCTTGCTGTTCAACATCGACAGTGTGGCGCAATATACGCGGTCGGCACTCACGCCGCCTCCGCCGGTCCCCGACAAGCAAAACGACAAAAAGAACAAGAAGGACAAAAAGAAGGATAAGCCCATTGACCTGCACTATGAGGTGCACAAGACTATCCCTGAGACCTATGACGATCTGAAAGAGGGAGAATATGCCGCCGACCTGAAAAATCCTTCAAACATCACGACGACAGCCGAGTATGACTACGAAACCGGCTGTTATGTTATTCACACGCGCGTGGGCGATAACGACATCGTCACACCCTTCATTCTGAGCGCCGACGAGTACAATAACGTCACCATGCGCCAGTCGATGATGGAATATTACCGCCAAAAGAACGCCGAGAGCGCCGAGAAAAAGGAGAAAAACCCGTTTAACTTCCTCGATATGCAGTTCGGCCTTGGTCCTCTCGACAAAATCTTCGGCCCGGGCGGAGTGCAACTCAAGACGCAAGGTTCGGTGCAAATCAACATGGGCATCAAGAGTAACAAGACCGACAACCCGGCCTTGAGCGTGGCGGCCCGCCGCAAGACCTATTTCGACTTCGACCAAAAAATCCAGGCCACGGTGTCGGCTTCGGTGGGTGACAAGATGAAGTTCAACATGACCTACAATACCGATGCTACCTTCGATTTCGACAATAAGAACTTGAAGTTGGCCTATGAGGGCAAGGAGGACGAAATCATCAAGAACATCGAGGCAGGTAACGTGAGCATGACTACAGGGTCGTCGCTCATCCGTGGTAGTGCTGCCTTGTTCGGTATTAAGACCAAGCTGCAATTCGGCAAACTTACCACCACGATGCTCGTGTCGCAGCAGAACTCGCAGTCACAGACGGTGAACACCAAGGGCGGGGCACAGACCACGCCATTCTATGTTACCGCCGACAAATATGACCAAAACCGCAACTTCTTCCTGTCGCACTATTTCCGCGACAACTACGACGCGTGGTGCGCCAAGCTGCCCCTTGTGTCGAGCGGTATCAACATCACGCGCATCGAGGTGTGGGTGACTAACAAGCGCGGCAACTATGATAACTCGCGCAACATTCTTGCTTTCATGGATATGGGCGAGAATACCCACATCAACAGCGATCACTGGATTCCTGACCAAACGACGAACGTGCCCAACAACTCGTCGAACAACTTGCTCTCCGAAATCAAAGAGCAGTATCCCGATGCACGTTACATCAGTCAGGTGGCCACTACACTCGCACCGCTACAGGCCTACGGCATCGAAGGTGGCACCGACTACGAGAAAATCGAGAGTGCGCGTCTCCTCACCAGCAGTGAATACACCCTCAATAGCGCCTTGGGTTACATCCAACTTAAGACGGCCCTGAGCGGTGACGAGGCTCTTGCCGTTGCCTTCCAGTACACCTATGGTGGTCGCACCTATCAGGTAGGCGAATTCTCGGGCGACATTACCTCGACCGACCAGTCACTCTATGTGAAGATGCTCAAGAGCACCACAGTATCGCCTCGTACTCCCATGTGGGACTTGATGATGAAGAACATCTATTCGCTGGGAGCCTACCAAATGCAGCGCACCAACTTTAAGCTCAATATCAAGTACTTGAGCGATACCACAGGTACCGAGCTCAATTACATCAACGCGGGCGATATCGCCGGCGTGCCCCTGCTCGAGGTGATGAACCTTGACCGCCTCGATGCTAATAACGAGTTCCATCGTGACGGCCGTTTCGACTATATCACTGGCTATACTGTGAATGAATCGAGTGGAAAGATTATTTTCCCCGTAGTGGAACCCTTCGGCTCCCACTTGCGCAAGAAAATTAACAACGACGCTGTGGCCAAAGACTATATCTATCAGGAACTCTACGATTCCACGCTCACCGTGGCCCAGCAATTCCAGGATAAGAACAAGTTCGTGCTCAGTGGCGAGTATCAGGCATCGAGTGGCAACACCATTAACCTCAACGCTATGAACGTGCCGCGAGGCTCGGTCGTGGTTACCGCTGGTGGTGTGCCGCTCACCGAGAACAGTGACTACACCGTGGACTATAACATGGGAACGGTGACCATCACCAATCAGAGTATTATTGATGCCGGAACCAATATCAGCGTCTCGCTAGAGAACCAATCTACCTTCAGCCAGCAACGCAAGACGCTGCTGGGCCTCGACCTTGATTACGCCTTCAACAAGGACTTCCACGTGGGCGCCACGATGATGCACTATGGCGAAAAGGCCTTGACCGAGAAGGTGTCGATTGGCGACGAGATTGTAAACAACACCATTTGGGGCGTGAACATGTCCTACAAGGGCAAGTTGATGTGGCTCACCAACCTGCTCAACAAGATTCCCACGGTGAACGCCACGGCTCCCTCGACCGTCAATTTCACCGGAGAATTTGCCCAACTTATCCCGCATCAGTCGCGCACTGGCTCCAATGCCGGTAGCTCCTATATCGACGACTTTGAATCGACACAGTCGGGTATTGACCTGCGCTCGCCCTATTCATGGTTCCTAGCCTCAACGCCCTACGACCCGGCGGCCAACGCCATGTTCCCCGAGGCGGGCCTGTCGAATGATGTGGCTTATGGTAAGAACCGCGCCCTGCTTTCATGGTATTATATCGACCGCCTCTTCACACAGCGCAACTCATCTTACGCGCCGGGCTACATCAAGAACGACCTTGATCAGCTGTCGAACCCCTATGTGCGCGAAATCCCTTACAGCGAGGTGTTCCCGGGTCGCGAGCTCAACTATGGCGAATCATCGACCATCCAAACCCTCAATCTCTCGTTCTATCCAAAAGAGCGTGGCCCTTACAACCTCGATACCGAGGATATCGACGATGAGGGTAATCTGACCCGCCCAGAGAAACGCTGGGGCGGTATCATGCGAAAGCTTGACAATACCAACTTCGAGCAATCGAACATCGAATATGTGCAGTTCTGGCTCCTCGACCCGTTCCTCGACCCCGAAAACCCCAACTATGAGGGCGGTGACCTTTACATCAACCTGGGTGAGGTGAGCGAGGATATCCTCAAGGACGGACTGAAGAGCTATGAGAACGGATTGCCCATCACCGATGAGGAAAGTCCCTATATACGCGAGACAAACTGGGGCAAGGTATCGACACAAACGTCGATGACTTACGCCTTCGAAACCGCTGAAGGAGCGCGCGTGCGGCAAGACGTGGGCCTCGACGGCATCTCGAGCGAGAAGGAAAAGTCGTTCTCCAGCTACAAAGAGTTTACCGACAATTTGCGTTCCAAATTGCCATCGAGCACCATCGCAAGAATGCAGCAAGACCCGTTCTCGCCCCTCAACGACCCAGCCACCGACGATTACCATTTTTATCGCGGTTATGACTATGACGAGCAGCGCCTCTCCATTCTCGAGCGCTACAAGCACTATAACGGCACCGAGGGCAACTCGCTTTCGGTTGAGGACGCCAGCGACGGCTTGTATCAGAGCTCGCGCAGCGTTCCCGATGTGGAAGACATCAATCAAGACAACACGCTCAACGAGTATGAGCGCTACTTCCAGTACAAGGTGTCGATACGCCCCGAGGATTTGCAGGTGGGTACCAACTTCATTATCGATAAGCAAGATGCCGTGGCCTATACCCGCAACGGCAAGGAACTGAATGTGACATGGTATCAGTTCAGCATTCCCCTGAGGGACTATGAGAAAAAAGTGGGTTCCATCAACGACTTCTCCACCATCCGATTCATCAGGATGTTCATGACCGGATTTAAAGAGACCACCCACTTGCGCTTCGCTTCTTACGACCTGGTGCGTGGTGAGTGGCGCAATTATAACTACAACCTGAACCAGCGCGGTGATGCCCCCGCCGAGGGAAGTATCAACGTCAATGCCGTCAACATTGAAGAGAACGCATCTCGCGAGCCCGTCAACTACGTGTTGCCTCCGGGTGTGACCCGTATCGTCGATGGCGGACACTCGCAAATCACCCAGCTCAATGAGCAGTCTATGCAAATGAAGGTCGAGGGCTTGCAGCCCGGTGACGCGCGTGGCGTGTATCGCAACACGAGCCTTGACTTGCGCACTTACAAGCGCTTGCAGATGTTTGTCCACAACGAGGCTTTCGTCAACGATGTCACCAACCTGCAAAACGGCGACGTGTCACTCTTCTTGCGCTTAGGCTCCGACGTAAAGAACAACTACTATGAGTACGAGGTGAAACTCGAAGTGACGCCTCCGGGCCGCTACAATAACAACAGCAGTGCCGACCGCCTGCGTGTGTGGCCCGAGAACAACATGATTGACCTCAACCTTGACTTGTTGCCCGCCGTAAAGAAGAACCGCAACGCCGCCAAGATGGCGGGTGCCGAGGACGTGGGCTATGCCATCCGCTTTGCCCAGCAAGACCCCGACCATCCCACTAACACGGTATATGTGCGCGGTAACCCATCGTTGAGCGAAGTGAGGGTAATCATGATAGGCGTGCGAAACAATACCAACACGACTAAAGACTTTGTCGTATGGGCCGATGAATTGCGCGTCACCGACTTCGATAGTGACGGCGGATGGGCAGCCAAGGCAAACATGGTCCTCAACCTGAGCGATGTCGCCACCGTTAACGTGGGGTGGCACCGCGAGACTACCGGCTTTGGCTCGGTGGACCAGAGCCTGAATTCGCGCCGTCTTGACGACTTTAACCAATATAACGTGGCCGTGCAGGTTGACCTGGGCCGTTTTGTGCCCGAAAAAGTGAAACTTAGGGCGCCTATTTACTATTCCTACAGCAATGAACGCACCACGCCCAAGTACAACCCGCTCGACCAGGACGTGCTGCTCAAGGACGCTATCGACGCCTGCGAGACACAACATCAGAAGGACTCTATCAACAACTACGCCGTGAGTGAGCGCACGAGCAAGAACTTCTCGGTGTCGGGCCTCAAATTCGACGTGAAGAGTAAGAATCCTATGCCTTGGGATCCAGCTAACTTCACATTTAGCTACTCGTTCAGCAAGCAGCACCGCAGCGATCCCGACAATGTTTACGAGAATACCAACGACTATCGCGGTAGCATGCAGTATAGCTGGACGCCTTATTCCAAGCCGTTCAAGCCCTTCGATAAGATGATTGACGCGAAAAACAAGCACATGAAGTTCTTTAAGGATTGGGAACTCCACTATCTGCCCAATTCGCTGGCTTTTAGCACCAATATCTCGCGTTATTATTACGAGCAACAAACGCGCAACGAGACCGACGTGGCCGTTGAACTGCCTGTGTCGGTGAGCAAGAACTTCTTGTGGGACCGCCAGTTCGCACTCACATGGAACTTCACCAAGTCGCTGAGTATGTCAATTAACACCCAGACAACGGCCCACATCCTTGAGCCCGTGGGACAGGTGAACAAGAAATTGTTCCCCGACCAGTACCGTGACTGGCGCGACAGTGTGTGGCAGAGCATCAAGGACCTGGGTACGCCATGGGCCTACAACCAGTCGTTCACCGCATCCTACAAGGCTCCCTTCTCGGCCATCCCCATCCTGAGCTTCATTACTGCCAACGCCACTTATAATGCCACCTATAACTGGAATCGCGGAACCACCGTGGCCGACGTATTCTCGGGCAATAACATTGCCAACCAGGCATCGCTCAACATTGATGGTCGTCTCAACTTAGACCAGTTCTATAGCAAGGTACCTTACCTGCAAGATGTCAACAAGCGCTTCTCGGGCAGCGGGGCGACCGAAAAGGGTAAGAAGAAACCCAAACGCTTCGACCGAACATTCAAGTTGGCTGCCGACACATCGACTGTGGTCAAGCATAATATGAACGTCAAGAAAGTGAAGGTGAGCGCGACTACTCCCGACGGCAAGCGTTATCCTATCGAATATAAGGTTATAGATAACAATAATATCGAGGTGCTTAACCGTGACGATAAGGACGTGAAAATCCTTGTCACTGAAGTCCAGGGCGGCGACAAGAACTTCTGGAGCGAGTTTGGTCAATATGCCACCCGCGTACTCATGAGTGTCAAGAGTGTCAATGTCAAGTGGCGCAACACGCGCTCGCTCTCGATTCCGCAGTATATTCCCGATGTAGGCGACATCTTTGGACAGAGCACCCACTACGACGTGATGGCGCCGGGCCTTGACTTCGCCTTCGGTTTTGTCGACGAGAGCTATGTCGACAGGATTAAGCAGCGTGGTTGGCTGCTTAACGACCAAACGATGACGTCGCCAGCACTCTATGCGCGCACCGAGGAATTCACCATTGAGGCGCAGATTGAGCCCGTCAAGGGATTGAAGATAAACCTCACTGGTAACCGCACCGATAACCGTACCAACCAGGTGCAGTTTATGTACGACGACATGACCACCCTCTTCACGGGAAGCTACACCAAGACCCATGTGGCCATCGCTACCGCGTTGAGGGGCGTGAGTGCCGACAATAACTATCAGAGTAAGACCTTCGACCAATTCTTGGCCAACATCCCCATTGTGGCCGAACGCCTCCAGAACCAGTATGTGGGCAAGAACTATCCCGAACGCGGCTTCTTGCGCGGCACGGTATATGCCAACGCGCCCTATGACCCGGCCAACGGAACTGTCAACCCGGCCAGCAGTGACGTGCTCATTCCAGCCTTCATGGCGGCTTATTCGGGCAAGGACGCTCGCAAGGTGACGCTCAATCCGTTCCCAAGTATTAAGGAGATTTTGCCCAACTGGCGCGTGACTTATGACGGCCTTACCAAGCTGCCCTTCTTTAAGGACAAGTTCAAGAGTTTCACGCTTTCGCACGCCTATCAGTGCACCTACCAGGTGGGCTCCTTCACCTCGTTTACCGACTGGGCCATTATTGGAGACAACTTAGGCTTCACGCAGGATGCCCTTACCGGCAATCCCATTCCATCGTCGCCCTACAATATCTCTACGGTGACCCTCACCGAGAAATTCGCGCCGCTCATTGGCCTGAACGCTACGTTGCAGAACGGCATGACTTTCAATATTGAGTATCGCGACAGCCGCACGCTCTCGCTCAATATTTCATCATTGCAGTTGGTTGAAACGTTGCAAAAGTCGTTTGTGATAGGTGCCGGATATAAGATTGCAGACTTTAACAAGGTGTTGAAAATCAAGAAAAAGCAGCAGAATGTAAGCAACGACCTCACGCTCAATTTCGACCTGCAAATCAACAACAACAACGCCCTTATCCGTAAGATTGACGTCAACACGGCGCAGGCCACCAGTGGTACGCGCACTTTCGGCATCAATTTCACCGCCAATTATGTCATGAGTAAGCGCATCACCTTGGGTGCCTTCTTCGAGCATCAGGTGAACACGCCGCTGGTGACTACGACGTCCTATCCGACGACCAACACCAACTATGGCATTTCGATGAACATCTCGTTAGCAAAATAAAAAAGAGATAATAATATATGAAAGAAGAATTAAGGAAAAAACTGGCTAAAGACCCCAACGGGCTGATGACATACGAGTACATCGCCAACAACATCGACCACATTGATGATGATATCGACGAGCTTGCCGACAACATCATCAACGTTGACCGTAACGGGCAGTTTGTGGTAAGTACCGCAAGATACCTCCACGCCATCGACCCTGAAAAGTTTGCTGGTCCCGTTGACCGCCTTATAAAGGCAGCCATCGAGCGTGACCGCGAGCGTGTGTATCTGGGTGATCTTATCGCCTCGATATGGGGCAACGACTATAGAAAGCACGCCGTGGAGCTGAGTGCGGCCAGCGACAACTTCCGTCGCATTTATAAGCGTCTTTATCCCACAGGAATGTAACGTATAATTATCACAATATGAAACATCTTAATAAACTATCTTTATTTGCGCTCTCGCTCATGGCCGTCGTGTCGTGCTCGAGCACTGAGGCCGGTGAGGGGGAGAACGAAATGGCAACGGACTCACAGTCCATAATAAGTCAACCGCTTGAAACAATGAAAACAGTAGATATTGACAATTGCACCAAGGTGGAAATCAAGACCACCTACGGCGACATCGTCGTCGCCCTTTATAACGAAACGCCCACCCATCGCGACAACTTCATCAAGCTCGTCAAGGAAGGCTATTACGATGGGGTGCTCTTCCACCGCGTCATCAAGGAGTTTATGGTCCAGACCGGTGACCCCAACTCGAAAAATGCTGCCGCCGATGCGCAACTGGGTGCCGGCGACCCGGGTTACACGCTGCCTGCCGAATTTGTTTATCCTAAGCTCTTTCACAAGTGCGGCGCTCTGGCTGCTGCGCGTACCGGCGACCAAGTGAACCCTGAGCGTCGCAGCAGCGGCTCGCAGTTCTACATCGTTACTGGAAAGGTATATAACGAGTCGGCTCTCGGGCAGATGGAGCAGCAGATGATGCAGATGCAGACCGAAAAAATCTTCTACGCCAAAGCAAACCGCATCATGCCGAAAATTGAGCAGATGCAGCAAGCGGGCGACACGGCTGGTTTACAAGCTCTGGAGGAGCAGCTCTTTAACGAAAGTGTTGCCGAGGCTTCGAAAAATCCAGTCAAGTTCACCGACGAGCAAAAGAAGGCTTACACCACGGTGGGCGGTACCCCTCACCTCGACGGCCAATACACTGTCTTTGGCGAGGTGGTGAGTGGCATGGACGTTGTAGGCAAGATTCAGGAGGTGGCTACCGGCAAGAACGACCGTCCCGTGGCCGATGTGAAGATTATCAGCGCCCGGGTGCTCGAATAAATCAGACTTACAAGTATTTCCATGATTGAGGTGAACGTCCATACTCTCGAAAACGGGCTCAGGCTTTTGCATCACTACAACGGCTCAACACGTATGGTGGCGGTCAATACGCTCTATGACGTTGGGTCGCGCGATGAGCACATAGCTCATACGGGACTGGCGCACCTCATGGAACATCTGATGTTCACTGGCTCGGCACACGTACCCTCGTTTGACGGCGCACTCCAGGCAGCCGGTGGCGAGTGCAACGCGTGGACGAGTTGTGACGTGACCAACTATTACGACGTGCTGCCTGCTCACAACATTGAGACGGCATTGTGGCTCGAGAGTGACCGAATTGCCAATCTCAACCTTGACGAGCGAAGCATTTCCCTGCAAAAGAGTGTCGTCGTTGAAGAATTCAAGCAGCGCTACATTAACCAACCTTACGGCGACGTGTTTCACTTGCTGCATGGCGCCGCATTCACCGTACACCCTTATAAGTGGCCCACCATCGGGCTTCACGTCGATGATGTGGCACAGTTGCCTGTCGAGGTGGTGATGGATTTCTACCACCGTCACTATTGCGTGAACAATGCCGTGATGTGCATCGCTGGTAACATTGAGTTTGGGCGTGCTGTCGAGTTGGTGGAGAAATGGATGGGCGACTTACCTGCAGGGCCCGCCCACACGCGCCACTTGCCCGTGGAGCCACCGCAGACCGAGCCACGTCTCGTTGAGCGCCATGCCCAGGTGCCGCAAAACATGATTTTCCGTGCCTATCACATGTGTGGGCGTATCGACCGTGACTTCCAGGCCTGCGACCTTTTGAGCGACGTGCTTGCCAATGGTACCTCGTCGCGCTTCTATCGTAATGTGGTCACTAAGGGTCACCTTTTCACCGAACTCGACGCTTCGGTGAGCGGTTTTACCGACCCGTCGCTTTTCTATGTGCGCGGTGCTTTGTGCGATGGCGTATCGTTTGCCGAAGCCGAGGCCGCTATCGATGCCGAGTTGGAGCGTTTGCTTGCCGGCGGCGTGAGTGACTACGAAAAAGAAAAATGTACCAATAAGTTCTTGTCGAACGACACCTTTGAGAATATCGGCTATGCCGAGAAAGCCACGAGGCTGTGCCGACACGAGCTGCTTACCGAGGCCGCCGACATCAACAATGAAGTGGCCAAATATCGCGCCGTCACCACGCAACAGTTGGGCGAGGTGGCACACAGCCTGTTCCGACCCGAAAATTGTACCACGCTCCACTATGGTCCTGGAGTAAAATGATAGTATGCTTATGGCAAACAATACGCTAAAAACCGGAACCTTGTTGAAGAATGGCCAGTTTGGCCAATATGTGATAGTGCGCCATCTCGCCTCGGGCGGCTTTGGCAATACCTATCTGGCCCAGCGCGCTGCCGACAAGATACAGGTGGCTGTCAAGGAGTTCTTCATGTCGGGCGTTAACGAACGCGAAGAAACCACATCGAGGGTCACCGTGAGCAATGCCGACAGTGAGCCCATGTTCCGCGCACAACTCGACAAGTTCAAGAAAGAGGCCGGTCGCGTTGCCATCATGCGCAACCAGCACATTGTGCGCCTCTACGACTACTTCGAGGAGAACGATACGGCCTATTATGTGATGGAATATGTCGACGGGCAGTCGCTCAGCGAGCGCCTAAAGATGCTCAACCACCCACTGCCCGAGAACGAGGTCACCAACTATTTCATGCAAGTACTCGAGGCGCTCGCCGAGGTACACGGCAAGCGTATTTGGCACCTTGATATCAAGCCAGGCAATATTCTGGTGACGAAAACTGGCGTGGCCAAGCTCATCGACTTCGGGGCCAGCAAACAGCTCAATATGGCGGGACAGGTGACGCGCTCGGCCATGTGTTACACTCCAGGATATGCGCCTGTCGAGCAGGTGGCCGAAGAGATGCAGAAGTTCGGCCCATGGACCGACTTCTATGCCTTGGGAGCCACCCTTTACAACCTGTTGACAGGCTTCAAGCCGCCCTCGTCGAGCGACATCACCGAGCGCGGCATGGCGGCATTCCAATTCCCGCCCGCATTGTCACCGCGCATGAAGAACATGATTTTCTGGCTCATGCGGCCCAATCGTGGTGAGCGCCCCCAGAGCGTAGCTCACGTGATGCAGGCTTGGCAAAGCGGCATGCAACGCCAGCCGCAACAACAGCAAATGCCACAACGTCAGCCACAGCAGCACCAGCAGAGAAGAGCGGTCATGACTCCTGTGACGGGACGCCCCTCGCAACCTCAGTCGCGCGGTTATGCTCCTCAGCCTCAAGCTCCAAAAAACTCCAACAAGACGCTTTATATCGTGTTGGGTATAGTGGGTGCCATCTTGTTGGGTCTCATCGGTCTGTTTGCTATAGGCATGTGTGCCGATAGTGCTGTCACAGAACCGTCATCAAGCGTTTCGACCGATTACGGCTTTAGCATGAATGATGATGACGATGATGGAGGAGACGACTCCGGCACTACGGCGGCGCACGATGAGAACGACGACATCAACGCCTACGATGCACCACCGGCCGATGAGCGTAATTTGGTAAACGAGGTGAACGCCATGCGCAACAGTGGCGATGGAGGCAACCGCACTGCGTTAAGCGGCAAGGTGGGCATCTCTACCGTTGCATCCTCCAACCACTTTACAATGTACTCTTCCGATACCAGCCCTACTTGCTATTTCTATGGGACCTATAGTTATAAGAACGAGGAAGGATCGTATGCTCTCTATGCCAAAGCAGACATCGAGAGTGGCAAGTTCTTAGCCGAGGATTATGCCGCTGATGGGCAACGCATAGGCGAATATAGCGGCATCTGCGAAGCCAATGGTACGACGCTTACGGCCAGAGGCCGCCATTCGCTTCCCGATGGTGACACCGAGGAGTTCAAACTGGTCTTTAACATTAACTGAGACGTATGGCGAAAGCTACCGACATATTGCGTAATGGCACTCTCTTGAGGAATGGGCGAAACGGTCAGTACTCGATATTCAAGCATTTGGCTTCGGGTGGCTTTGGCAATACCTATCTGGCGCATCGTAAGGGTGACAACTATCAGGTGGCCATTAAGGAGTTCTTTATTCTTGATGTTAACTATCGTGATGAAGGCTCTCCATTTGTCAAGACCCACCATGGCAAGGAAAACCTGTTTAATTCGCAACTAAAGAAGTTTCGCGATGAGGCCAGTCGCGTCGCCATCATGCGCAACCAGCACATCGTGCGCCTCTATGACTACTTCGAGGAAAACGCTACGGCTTACTATGTGATGGAGTTTGTCGACGGGCAGTCGCTGAGCGAGCGTCTCAAGACCACCCATCAGCCGCTTGCCGAGAGTGAGGCTACCAGTTATCTCATGCAGGTGCTCGATGCTCTCAGTGAGGTGCATGGCAAGCGCATTTGGCACCTTGATATTAAGCCCGGCAATATCATGGTCACACGTCAGGGTGTGGCTAAGCTCATCGATTTTGGGGCCAGCAAGCAGATTGATGTGGCCGGAAATATGACCACCACTGCGCCACCCTATACGCCTGGGTATGCTCCCGTAGAGCAAGTGGAGGGCGAAATGTCGAAATTCGGCCCCTGGACCGACTTCTACGCTTTAGGCGCCACTTTCTACAATCTGCTCACCAACCAAAAGGCACCTACTTCGAGCGACATCATTGAGCGAGGTGTAGCAGCTTTCCACTTCCCTCCAAATTTGAGCGCGCGCATGAAAAACGTCATTTACTGGATGATGCGCTACAATCTAAAGGACCGTCCACAAAGTGTTGCCCACATCATGCAATGGTGGAACAGCAACGCCCCGCAGCAACAGCGTCCAGTGCAGCAAAGTCCCGCGTCACAGCGTCCAGTGCCACAACGTCCGGTTCCACAGCGTCCTTCACAAGGAGGCAAGGTCCCCTATGCTCAGCCCAAGAAGAAAAAAGGCTTTGGCCGGCTCAGCGAATGGTATGACGACCTCATGGACGTCCTTGACTAATCCCTACTTTCTTATAAATGCTGTCCAAAAAGGGCGGGTTTTATTTGGTGGAAAGGGATAAATTCGTTATCTTTGCACTACCAAAATAGAGTAGGGATGGAAGTTCCGTTCAAAATATGTATCGACAAGACTCAGGTGAATGAGATGCCCCAGGAGGTGTTCAAGGGGCAAATTCATGTCATCGACTCGATGATGGGCCTTAGGGCAGCCATCGCCGCCTTGCGTCGCGCCCCGCTGGTGGGCTTCGACACCGAGACGCGCCCGTCGTTCCGCAAAGGTGTGGTGCACAAGCCGGCACTGGTGCAACTGTCGACGCTCGACGATTGTTTTCTGTTCCGCGTGAACAAAATCGGAATGCCCGATGCCCTCAAGCAGTATTTGGCCGACGAATCGTGCCCTAAGGTGGGCTTATCAATTCACGACGATTTTAACGTGATTCACCGCATGGCGGATGTGGAGCCCGGCGGTTTTGTAGAGTTGCAGCAACTGGTGGGCCAATACCATATCGTGGACATCGGCCTGCAGAAGATTTACGCCATCCTTTTCCACAAGAAGATTTCCAAGGGACAACGCCTCACCAATTGGGAGACCCCGTCGCTCACACCTGCGCAGCAGAGCTATGCGGCTATCGATGCGTGGGCTTGCGTGAAGATTTATAATTACCTGATGAGTGGCCAGTTTGTTCCCGAGGCCTCTCCATTCGTTACTCCCATCGAAGATGAAGAAAAAATTTAAAGTCTCCGTCATCCTCCCCTTGTGCATGCTCGTCTATCTGGCTTTCATGGCATGGATAGGGCGTGGCGCATTGGAAACTGAAGCCACCACCTATTGGATTAAGATGGGTGTAGGTTTAGCCATCATTGTGGGCCTGTATTTTGCCTTGCGGCACAAGGAGAAACTACGCCGTCAGCGCGAAGAAGAGGAAGCCACCTACGGCCATTACGGCGATGAAGAGCCTTGAGCCTTGAGCTTTGAGCAATGAGCAATGAGCCTTGAGCAATGAGCCTTGAGCTATAATCTATAATCTATAATTTGTTGACTCCCATCAACTCGAAGGGGAGGGCTTCGGTGATGGTGACAGGGTAAAAGTTGCCGATGGTGAGTTTGCAGTTTTTCTTGATGAGTACCTCGGGGTCGACCTCGGGTGAATCGAATTCAGTGCGGCCCACGTAATAGTCGTCCTCCTCACTGTCGATGATGACACGCATAGTGGTACCCACTTTCTTATTTTGGATTTCCTGCGAGATGGCGGCCTGGCGCTCCATGAGTGCGTCGAGGCGGCGCTGTTTTTCCTCGGCTGGCACATCATCGTCATAATGCTCGGCAGCGTAGGTGCCCTTCTCCTCACTATAGGCGAAAGCGCCCATGCGCTCAAAGCGCACGGTATCGACAAATTCCATCAGCTCGTCAAATTCACGTTCTCCCTCACCAGGGAAACCCACCATGAGGGTGGTGCGCAAGTGCAGGTCAGGCACTTTGTCGCGCATGGTATTGATGAGGCGCATGGTGGCCTCGTGGTCGATGTGGCGCCGCATGTTTGCCAGTCCTTGGTCGTTGCAATGCTGCAAGGCAATATCGAGATATTTGCACACATTGCTGCGACGCGCCATCACGTCGAGTAGCTCGAGTGGGAACTGGGTGGGGTAGGCGTAATGCAGCCTTATCCATTCTACGCCTTCGATGTCGGCCATGCGGTCGATGAGCTCGGGGAGCATCATGCGTCCTTCGAGGTCGAGGCCGTAGCTCGACAAGTCTTGTGCAATAACGTTGAACTCCTTGACGCCGCCTGATGCCATGCGCCGCACCTCGTCCAGCAATTGGTTCGGAGGTACCGACTTGTGGCGCCCCGTGATGAGCGGGATGGCGCAGAAAGCGCAAAAGCGGTTACAGCCCTCGCTCACTTTGAGGTAGGCGTAATGGGGCGGGGTAGTGAGGAAACGTTCGCTGGCGAGCTCAGGCCGGTATTTGTGTCCCAGGTCGTTGAGCATCTCAGTCCAGTTAAACTTGCCGTAATAGTGGTCCACCTCGGGAATGCTTTCCATCAAGTCGGCGGCAAAACGCTCACTCAAGCATCCCATGACGATGAGTTTACGCAACTTGCCCGCCTTTTTTGCCTGGCAAAGTGACAGGATGGTGTCGATTGATTCCTCTTGGGCGTCGGCGATAAAGCCGCAGGTGTTTACCACGACTATTTCTCCGTTGATGCGGCTCGGGTTGTGCTCAACGGTAAAACCCTCGGCCTGAAACTGGCGCAGAAGGTGTTCGCTGTCAACGAGGTTCTTGCTGCACCCCAGGGTGATGATATCGACCTTGTTGCGTCGCATGGGCGCTTATTTGCCGAAGAGCGACTTGACGAATTCCTCTTTGCGGAAAATCTGCAGGTCGGTGATGCCCTCGCCCAGTCCGATGTATTTGACAGGAATTTGGAACTGGTCGCTTATACCAATCACGACGCCGCCTTTGGCTGTGCCGTCGAGTTTGGTGATGGCGAGCGCGTTGACCTCGGTGGCGGCCACGAACTGTTTGGCCTGCTCAAAGGCATTCTGGCCTGTGGAGCCGTCGAGGACGAGAAGTATTTCGTTAGGGGCTGTGTCAACCACCTTTTTCATCACGTTCTTGATTTTTGTGAGCTGGTTCATCAGTCCTATGTTATTGTGCAGGCGGCCGGCCGTGTCGATAATGACCACGTCGGCACCCTGCGCCTTGGCGCTGGCCACTGCATCATAGGCTACGCTGGCGGGGTCGGTTCCCATGTTGTGCTTGATGACGGGCACTCCCACGCGCTTTCCCCAGATTTCGAGTTGTTCATCGGCAGCGGCGCGATAGGTGTCGGCAGCGCCAAGCACTACCTTGTTCCCAGCTTCCTTGTATTGATAGGCTAGCTTGCCAATGGTGGTCGTTTTTCCCACACCATTCACACCCACGACCATGATGACGTAGGGCTTCTTGTCATCGGGAACGGTGAAGTCGTCGCGGTCGGCATTATCGTTGTCGGCCAGTAGCTGGGTGATTTCGTCACAAAGTAGCTCGTTGAGCTCGCTGGTGCCCACATATTTGTCGCGTGCCACACGCTCCTGGATGCGGTCGAGGATTTTGAGTGTGGTATCGACGCCCACATCGCTGGTGACGAACACTTCCTCGAGGTTATCTAACACGTCGTCGTCGATTTTCGACTTTCCGGCTACGGCGCGTGTAATCTTGGCGAAAATGCCTTCTTTGGTCTTGTTGAGTCCTTTGTCGAGGGTTTCTTTTTTCTCGCGCGAGAATAAATTCTTGAAAAATGCCATTATGTTGGGTTTTAGTAGTTACTGTTTGATTTTATTTCAGCTGTTTTGTGGAGATGCGTTTGAGCACCATCACCACCTGGTTGTCGCGGTTGAGCAGCTCGGTCTCGTTGTCGTTCTTCTTACGGCAGTACATCGTCTCTTCAAGGGCGATGAGCACCTGCATGTCGACATCGGCGGGCGGGCAGTTGTCGAGCGACGCTTTCAGGTCTTCAAACTCGACGGCAAAGTCCTTCGTGTGGTCAATGGTGACGACGCCGTTGATAATGTTGCAGCCACTTGAGGCGTTGATGGTAAGCTGGTCCATATCGATGACCAGTTTTACCTCTTTACCGTTCACGTTGCTCCCATTGACGCTTTTCACCTGCCAAGGCCCAGCAAGGAAGTCGAAGTTCTGTCGCCGCAGCACGAGCAGATCGTGACCTTGTTTGTTGGTGAGGTGCAGGAAGTCCACGTTGTTGACGCGCGTGATATAGAATGCCTCGACAGCGTGTAGGGCATCGTTGATTTCCTCCTCGACAGCAGTGCCGCTGCACGGCAGTTCGGTACTGGCAAGGTCTACTATTAATATTAAATGTTTTTATTTCTTTGAATAATGATATAGGAGATTGATTCATTTTATATTCTTCATTATTATTTTTACTATATGATTTATTTTCATAAATATTGGAATTGTAATAATTTTTGCTTTTACTTAAATTATTATATCTTCCGTATTTTTCATTTTTTATCATATCTTTTTTAATATATAAATAATTATCATTTTTATCTTTCTTTTTTTCCTCACTTTCTATATTATTTTTACTTACATTTTTTATTAAATTTTCCAAATCTGTATTTCTTTTATTTATGCTTA
>JAGCUP010000136.1 GCA_017962765.1 Muribaculaceae bacterium
AACTGCTGAGACGAAAACCCGCCAACATGAAAGCCCTGAACCAGGTGTTCAAGGAACTTGAGTTCCGCACACTGGCTGTACGCATTATCGAGCATGGCGAGGCCAACGTGGGTGTAAAGAACGCTCCATCACCCAGCACAGCCCTTAAAGATGTGTCAAGAGCCGACCTTGAGATTTTGAACCATCCCAAGAAGGATCCTAAGCAGCCTACCCTCTTCGACACACTCGCTCCAGGAGAACTTGCTTCGGCCGAAGAAGTGGTTGCAGAAATGACCAATATCGACTCGCACGACCATGACTATCGCCTTATCGCCGACGATGGCGAGGCGGCACAACTGGTAGAGAAGTTGGTGGCTGCCGGCAAACCAGTAGGCTTGTGCCTCGTTGCCGACGGTGATGAAGCGATGCGTGCCCATCTTGTGGGAATTGCCGTGAGCGACAAGCGTTACCATGCCGCCTTCATGCCCCTTGACGACATGGGATGGATGATGAGTGCCGTGACACCGCTCTTCAATGGTAAAGTGCAGCTGGTGAGCAACGACATCAAGCGCGACATCGTTATGCTCAGCAACGTGGGCATCAACTATCGTGGCGACTATTATGACACCGGTGTGGCGCATTATCTGCTGCAGCCCGAGCGAAGCCACAACACCTCACTTATCGCCGAAGAACTTCTTGAGTACAAAGCAATAAGCATGGAGAGTCTCATAGGTGCCAAGGGAAAGAAACAGAAGAAATTCGCCGAGGTCAAACCCGAGAAGCTCATCAACTGGGCATGCGAGATGGCCGACCTTGCGCTCGCCTTGCGTCCTGAGCTCGACAAACGTCTGGAAGACAACGGCATGACACACCTGCTCACCGACATTGAGATGCCGCTGGTGCGTGTACTGGCAAGTATGGAAATCGCTGGCGCCCGCATCGACGAAAAAGCGCTCGCCGACTATTCGGTGAAGCTCACCGAGCAGGTCGATGCCCTCGACCGTGAGTGCCACAAACTTGCTGGGATGGAGTTCAACACCGCTTCACCGGCACAGGTGGGAGAGGTGCTCTTCGGCCACCTGAAAATCGATGCCAAGGCCAAGAAGACCAAAACTGGACAGTACTCCACAACCGAGGAGGTGCTGATGAAGCTGCGCGACCGTCATCCGCTGGTGGATACGATTTTGGAGCTGCGAGGACTGCGCAAGTTGCTGTCGACTTATGTAAATGCCTTGCCGGCACTCGTCAACCCACGCACAGGCCGCATCCACACCACCTACAACCCGACAGTGACCGCCACCGGCCGACTGTCGTCGGTGACCCCCAATCTGCAAAATATCCCGGTGCGCAGCGACGACGGCAAGGAGATACGCCGCGCTTTCATTCCTGCCGACGGCAACGTGTTCTTCAGCGCCGACTACTCGCAGATTGAGCTGCGCCTCGTCGCCGACCTGAGCAACGAAAGTACCATGCTCTACGCCTTTGCCAAGGAAGAGGACATACACGCCATCACCGCCGCCAAGATTTATCACGAGGACCTCGACAAGGTCACGGGCGATCAGCGCCGCAAGGCAAAAACCGCCAACTTCGGCATCCTTTACGGAATCTCGGCATTTGGCCTTAGTCAGCGTCTCAACATTCCACGCAGCGAGGCTAAAATGCTGATAGACGGATATTTCGAGACATTCCCGAAAGTTAAGGAATACATTGAGAAAAGCGTGGCACAGGCTCGCGAGAAAGGCTATGTTACCACCCTCTTTGGTCGCCGACGCATGTTACCCGACATCAACTCACGTAACGCCGTAGTGCGCAGTTTCAGCGAGCGCAACGCAGTGAACGCACCCATTCAGGGCACTGCTGCCGACGTGATAAAAATCGCTATGATAGCCATCCATCGCCGCTTTGACGAGGAGGGCATCAAGTCGCGCATGATATTACAGGTTCACGACGAGTTGAACTTCGATGTAATTCCCAGCGAACTCGAAAAAGTGACCCAAATAGTAGTCACAGAGATGGAAAATGCCTACCACGGCAAGGTGCAACTCACCGCCAGCCATGGCGCTGCAAGCAACTGGCTTGATGCACATTAGGCTTTCTCTCTTGAGTAAACACGTTGTACTTTCTATTTAAAATTATATACATCGTTATGAAAAAAATTTTAGCATTAGCATTACTTCTCGTGGGGTTCGGCGTGATGAACGCACAGAGCATGAAAATGGTGGTCGACAGTCGTGGCAACGAGGTGGGTCGCTATGTCAAGACCAACAAGACCACTTTCACAGTGAGCATTCAAGATGATGTGACAGTGCCTCGAAAAGGCAATCGTGTTGTGACCTATAGCGCCGCCAAGGGCCAAGGCATTGTCTATTACAACCAATCCCACACCGGAAGCCTCAACGTGCGCAAGCGCCCAACGCTGAACGCGCCAGCCATAACCTATATTCCTGACCCCAAAGGCGATATGCCCGAATGCTATGACTGCCTGGGAAAGGTGAACGGTTGGTATAAAGTAAAGGTAAACGGCAAAGTGGGATATGTGCGCTGCGACCTCCTCGATTGGGACGGCATGTGCACCATGTGATTCTAAAAACTTACAAGAAAGGCCTTATCTGATTACTGGCCACTGGAAAGCTCTCAACTTACGTTCGAGGGCTTTTTCTCGTCCCATGAGGTAGTGATCGACAAGAGCGTGGAACTGTGGGGAGTGGTTCATGTAGGTAAGGTGAGCCAGCTCATGGCACACAATGTATTCTATGAGGTCGGCAGGCAGGAACACCAGGTTTCCCGACAACTGGATAACGCGCTTGGGTGTGCAATGCCCGAGTTTGCGCAGTCCGCGTCCTATCTCAAAACGCTCGGGAGCCACTCCAACCCGTGCTGTTATGCTCTGGGCTAGAGGCAACAATTGTGCCGCTGCGCGGTCGTGAGCCACCACTTTCAAAGCCCTGGAAATCCACTTTTTATTATCGTAATCATCAAGGTCGATACCTGTCGGCACACTTGCAATGACTTTGCTAGGCGACTGTGAGAAAACTATCTTGCCAAGCATTTTGTCCTGTTCGGCAAGGGTAATGACAAAGCCGTAGCACTGTATCGTTTGGCCGATGTAATAGGACACATCGCCCGAAGACTGCATTTTGCGCAGCTTTGGGCGCGCCTCATCAAGCACTTTTTCTATATGCGACGATGTAGTGCCTGGTGGCACGTTCATGAAAAGATTGCCTCCCTTCCACCTCATGGTGATGTTGCGCATGTTGCTTCGCAACGAGATGTAAACTTTACCAAATTCCTTGTCGTCGAGGTAATACATTGGTGGTGGGATAGGAGTAGCTGGGAATAACTAGGAATAGCTATGAACTATTAACTATCAACTGTGAACGTTATCTCTGGTCGGCGCCCCACAGGAGTTTCTCACGGAGAGCGTTGGCGAAGTTGTGGTCGCGCTTTTGGAGAACGGTTAGACGATAAGGTGCTTGTGCTATCTTCACGGTGGTTCCGCTAGGAAGCGTCATCGCCATGCCGTCGACACTGACCTGAATCCACTTGGCACGGGTGTTGATGGTGACCTCTATCACCGAGTCTTCGTTGACGACAATGGGACGCATGGTGAGCGAGTGAGGCGAGATGGGCGAGAGCACCAGACAACTTGTCAAGGGGCTTATGATGGGACCTCCAACACTCATGTTGTAGGCCGTGGAGCCAGTGGGAGTGCTTATCACCAGACCGTCGCCCTTATAGGTGGTGAGCATGGTGCCGTTGATGGTGGTAGGCATAGAAATCATCGAAGTGGTGTCCTGGCGCAGAATGGCTATCTCGTTAAGTGCCACCACGTTCTCGCACTGTTTCCCGTCAATTTCGAGTAACTGCAGCATGGTGCGTTCTTCACGTCGGCATTCACCGCGTGCTATGAGATTTATAATCTCTATCGCCTCATTGATGCGACATGCGGTAAGGTAACCCAGATGCCCCGAGTTGACGCCCACAACCGGAGTATTGTGCGCCGCCAATCGTGCCGCATTGCCAAGCAAAGTGCCATCGCCGCCAACGCTCACTGCCAGCGAGGCCCCACTGAATTCATTGCGGTCGAACTCACAAGACTGATTTACTTCTATTCCCAATGACCTGAGATATCGGGCAAACACCCTTTCTACCTTGAGCGTCATGTCGTTGCTGCGCTGCAAGCTGGTGAGCAGGTAGTCAAGTTCTTCCTTATAATTCTCCTGATAACTGTTACCAAATAATGCTATTTCCATACTGCCTTATTTTACTTGTCACAGAGCCGTTTTAGGCCAGTAAATGTGTGAAAAACGTTGAAAAAACTATTTTAAGTGCTATTTTGTTTTTATTTTTCGCCAATAACATCTACTTTTGTGACTATATTTGGTGACAAAATTAATAAATTTTGTTCATATGTGTGCACTAAGATGCAAAAACTACACGTTAATAACTTAGTGTATTATAAATAAACAAGGCTAAAACGTAATTTTGAAATGACTAATTTGAGTGTAAATATTAATAAAGTGGCAACACTGCGCAATGCACGAGGCGGCAATTTGCCCAACGTGCTCCAAGTGGCTCTCGACTGCGAGAAATTTGGAGCCGACGGCATCACCGTGCATCCTCGTCCCGACGA
>JAGCUP010000137.1 GCA_017962765.1 Muribaculaceae bacterium
CACGCTCGTCAAGCCGGTGCAATTGTAGAACGCCATGCTGCCGATTTCTGTGACGGAGTTGGGGATGGTCACGCTCGTCAAGCCGGTGCAATTGTAGAACGCCATGCTGCCGATTTCTGTGACGGAGTTGGGGATGGTCACGCTCGTCAAGCCGGTGCATTCACGGAACGCATTGCTGCCGATGGTGGTAACGGAGTAAGTCGTTCCTCTATAAGTCACGCTGGGGGGAATCGAAAGTGAGCCACTGAGATTTGAGTAGCTTGGACTAGGTGAATTTTGATACGTCACGGTGACCGAGGTGCCGTCGCTATTTTTGAAGTAGCACAGGTCTCCAACCATAAAGTCGTAGTAGGCGCTGGCGGGCAGGGCCGTCAGGGCGGCGAGGAGCACCACAAAGATAAGGAGGAATTGTTTTCTCATAAACATGACAGTGGCGGGCGAGTGGTTTCCTCCGTGTGCCACACAATTCCCGACTTTTTGATAAGTGGTTATAAAACGAAAGCGTGAGGATGTTGTTCTGTTTACTATCATTAAGGCATCGCCAAACGCCTCAGTAGAAATAAACAGTATCCCCCACACGATGCCGATATACGGTATCCCGCCTACAGGGGGATACTTGTATAAGCACTCACATGAGCGTCTTTTAACCGTTTATCCTTCTACTTGCTGAAATTGGCGATTTCTTGAATGAGGATAACGCGAAACGCTTTCTGATATGTCCTTCCGGGCGGCCGCCTCCGCGGCCCGTTCCCTAAATTGCCACAAAATTAGTAAAAACTTTCTAACAATCAAAATAAAGCCACCGAAAAAAGTTGCAAATTTGCGTTATTGATGAAAGTCCACAAAAAACAGCTTAGGAGCACCCCTATTCGTGGTTTTAACAAAAAGTAGCTATACATTATTAATAATTAACGCTCGCAGTGACCACGGTGTGGCGAGGAAGTGTTAATTTTGCACTTTGAAATTAAAGAAAAAGTATTAAAAAATTCGCACTTATGAGTGAAACAGTCAATATCAGGGAATTGAACGAGATGATAGCCGGACAGAGCGGCTTCGTGAGCATGCTCACGCACGGCATGAATCAGACCATCGTGGGGCAAAAGCATTTGATAGACTCGCTGCTGGTGGCACTGCTGGCCGACGGCCATGTGCTGCTCGAAGGCGTGCCCGGCTTAGCCAAGACGCTTGCCATCAAGACGCTGTCGCAGCTGATTGACGCAAAGTTCAGCCGCATCCAGTTCACCCCCGACCTGTTGCCGGCCGATGTAATTGGCACCATGGTCTATAGCGTGAAGAACGAGAAATTTGAGGTGAAGCGCGGCCCAGTGTTCGCCAACTTCATTCTCGCCGACGAGATAAACCGTGCGCCGGCCAAGGTGCAGAGCGCACTGCTCGAAGCCATGCAGGAGCGCCAAGTGACCATCGGTGAGCGCACCTTCGCACTCGACGACCCGTTCCTGGTGCTTGCCACACAGAATCCCATCGAACAGGAAGGCACCTATCCGCTTCCCGAAGCACAGGTGGACCGCTTCCTGCTGAAGGTGGTCATCGGGTATCCCGACCGCAACGAGGAGCGTCAAATTATCCGCGCCCACATCGACGACACACTCACTGAGCCGCAAGCGCTCGTGAAGCCCTCCGACATCGCTGCCGTGCGCGAGACGGTGAAAAAAATCTATGTGGACGAGAAAATTGAGCGCTACATCATCGACATCGTCTTCGCCACGCGATATCCCGAAGAGGCCGGGCTCAAGGACCTCAAGAGCATCATTTCGTTCGGAGCCTCGCCGCGCGCCTCGATAGGACTCGTCATCGCCGCCCGCGCCACCGCCTTCTTGCAAGGTCGCGGCTACGTGATTCCCGAGGATGTGCGCGCCGTGAGCCACGACGTGTTGCGCCACCGCTTGGGCCTTAGCTACGAGGCCGAGGCCAACAACATCGGTGCCGACGAGATTATCAGCAAGTTGCTCGACGAAATTCCCGTTCCCTAACCCATCACAATGGAAACGAGCGAACTGCTAAAGAAGGTGAGGCGCATCGAGATTAAGACGAAAGCGCTCTCGCAAAACATTTTCGCTGGAGAATACCATTCGGCTTTCAAGGGTCGTGGTATGACCTTCAGCGAGGTTCGCGAATACCACTATGGCGACGACGTGCGCGACATCGAATGGAACGTGACGGCGCGCCACAACCGCCCCTACGTCAAGGTCTATGAAGAAGAGCGCGAGCTCACCGTATTGCTCATGGTAGACGTGAGCGGCAGCAACGACTATGGCGCCGTGGGCATGCCTAAGCGCGAGATGATGGCCGAGGTGGCGGGTACGCTTGCGTTTTCTGCCATCCAGAACAACGACAAGGTGGGCATTATCTTTTTCAGCGACAAAATTGAGAAATTCATCCCGCCCAAGAAAGGACGCAAGCACATCCTGCTCATCCTGCGCGAGCTGCTCAGCTTCACGCCCGAAGCCTCGGGCACCAACCTGGCAGCGGCACTCGAATTTCTCACCGAGGCGCTGAAAAAGCGTTGCACCACATTCGTCATCAGCGATTTCATCGATAGCCACGACTATGAACGCCCGTTGGCCATCGCATCGCATAAGCACGACGTGATTGCCATTCAGGTCTATGACAAGCGCGAGCAGAAACTGCCGAACGTGGGACTGATGCGCGTGCATGACGCTGAAACGGGTACCGAGCGATGGATTAACACAAGTAGCCGGCGCGTGCGCCAAGCCCACGACCGCTGGTGGTATGAACACCAACTGTCCACGACCACCACACTGCGACGCTGCAACGTGGACAATGCACAGGTGGCCACCGACGAAGATTATGTCAAAGCCTTGATGGGACTCTTCTCCCGCCGGGGCAACCGATAATGAAACGATGAAGAAATCAAGATTCATAGTCCCTCTCGCCTGCCTCGTGGCATTGCTCTTGCCTTGCCTCGTGGCTACGGCGGGCGTCACCACTGTGAAGGTGAGTTTCGACAG
>JAGCUP010000011.1 GCA_017962765.1 Muribaculaceae bacterium
AGATTGAGTTGCTGGCGGTAGATGCTGCTTACCTCATCGAACGAAACGTGGGCTACATCAAGGTGAACCAGTTCGGGCGCAACACCTACGACGAGTTCCTCAACGGCCTCGTGAGCCTCAAAAACGAGGGCGCCAAGAAATATATCGTGGACCTGCGCGGCAACGGCGGCGGTTACATGGAAATCGCCATCCTCATGGCCAATGAGTTCCTCGACGCCAACCGCCTCATCGTCTCGACCAAGGGACGTTACCGCCGCGACGACAGCAACATCTTCAGCGATGGCACGGGCCGCTTCCAAGACGCCGAGATTGTGGTGCTCATCGACGAGTTCTCGGCCAGTGCCAGCGAGATTTTCGCCGGTGCTATCCAAGACAACGACCGCGGCCTGATTATTGGGCGACGTTCCTTCGGCAAAGGACTGGTGCAAAAACAGTTCGACCTACCCGACAAAAGTGCCATCCGCCTCACTATCGCGCGCTACTACACGCCATCGGGGCGTTGTATTCAGAAGCCCTACAAACCCGGTGCCCGCGAATATGACGACGAGCTGTTAAGCCGCCTGAACAATGGCGAATTTTTCAGTCGCGACAGCATGAAGATTGATGAGAGCAAGATTTTCTCGACGACGACAGGCCGTAAGGTGTATGGCGGTGGCGGCATCGTTCCCGACATCTTCGTACCGCGCGACACTGTCGGCTACAATTCCTATTACATGGTGGCCTTCAATGCGGGCGCCTTGCAGCAATATGCGTTCACCTTCGTGCAGAACAACAAACAAAGCCTCTCGAAAATTAGCGATTACAAGCAGCTGCTGCGCAATCTGCCATCCAACGAACAGATGCTCAACGAATTTGTGGAATTTGCCGCACAAAAGGGCGTTCCCGCGCGTTGGTACTACATCAACCAATCTCGCGACTTAATCACGACCCACCTCAAGGCGCTCATCGCACGCGACGCGCTGGGACAAGAGGCGTTCTACCCCATTTATAATCGCAACGACAATGTCATCGCGGCTGCCCTCAAGGCGCTAAGCCAACATAAGGCGGCCTACCCCATCACCAACCGATGAACCCTGTGGACGAGAAACGTGCATTAAGGCAACGCATCAGGCAACTGAAAGCCGAAAACCGCTTGGATGACGAACAACGCACGGCCTTGGCTGACAACGTGTTCGGCGTCATTGAGCGCACATTGACCGCCTTCAGCGAATGCCACCACATTCTTATGTACCACGAGTTGCCCGACGAACTGCCTGCCACTCGTTGGGCGCTCAAGTGGCAAAGCGACGGCAAACGCATTTACCTTCCGCGAATCAAAGGTGACACGCTCGATGTCGTCGAACTCGACAACGACCTCGCACCCGACGCCCGTTACGGCATCCTCGAGCCTACGGGAGCGCCCCTCGACGACCTGTCGCTCATCGACCTGGCCATCGTACCCGCCGTGGCCCTCGACTGCCACGGCAACCGGATGGGACGCGGCAAAGGTTTCTACGACAGGCTACTGCCACGACTTAGTCGCGCCATCACCGTGGGCGTTTGTTACGACTTCCAACTTGTGGACCGCATTCCTACCGACGCGCACGACGTACCATTGCAATTCGTTGTAACACCCACGTTCCACAACCTTTTGTGATTATGGACTTTGCCACCACCATCGCCCAATTCATCGACCGACACACATTGCTCGACAAGCAGCGGCCTGTGCTCGTAGCGCTGAGCGGAGGCGCTGACTCGGTAGCCCTGCTGCGCGTGCTCCATGAACTTGGCTATGACTGTGAGGCCGCACACTGCAACTTTCACCTACGAGGCGATGAATCGCTGCGCGACGAGGCGTTTGTGACCGAATTATGCCGCGTGTTGGACGTGGAACTGCATGTCATGCACTTCGACGTGGACGCTTATAAAGCGACGCATGGCGTTTCAACAGAAATGGCGTGCCGTGAACTGCGCTACCCATGGTTCGAGCAAACAAGAATCGAGCGGCAGTGCCAAGCCGTCGCAGTGGCTCACCATGGCGACGACAACGTGGAGACCGTGTTCCTTAATATGTTGCGAGGCACAGGCCTACACGGCATGGCTGGCATAAAACCACGCAACGGCCACATCGTAAGGCCTTTGTTATGCGTTACCCATACGCAAGTGCTTGACTATTTGAAGCAGCTGGGACAAGACTTCGTCGTCGACAGCACAAATGCTGATAACAGTTACAAACGAAACTGGCTGCGAAACGAGTTGCTACCTGCCATTTACAGCCGATACCCACAGGCACAATCGACACTACCCGCATCCATCGAACAAATAGCACAATGCGACAGCCTCTACAGCGAACTCATCACACGAACCGCCAGCGACCTATGTAACGACATCAATGGCGGGATGATTATCTACGGCGACAAACTGCTCGCGTATGAAAACTGCACACTCCTGCTATTTGAACTGACACGTATTTTTGGCTTTAGCCATGAACAGTGTGCCAATGCCATCGCGGCCCTACAAGAGAGTGTTTCGTCAGGGAAAAAATTCTTCTCCAGCACTCATCTTATGGCAACTAACAGGCATAATATCGAGATTTTTAAACTTAAAGAGACGCTTCAAGAAGAATTTGTTATCAGTCTAAATGACAAAAAGATAGAAAAACCTATTTCGATGTTAATCGACCATGTCTGCGATATCCCTTTCAAGCCCTCTCTATGTGACGGAGCGAACGTAGTGGCCTTCGACCAGAAGGTGCTCAATTGCCACCAGATTACCATGAGACGGTGGCGGCAAGGCGACCGTTTCAAGCCCTTCGGAATGAAAGGAAGCAAACTAGTGAGTGACTTGTTTGCTGACCTAAAACTGGGCGAGCGTGAGAAACGCGACACCTGGTTGCTTGAGGCTGATGGTGAAATATTGTGGGTGCTGGGATACCGCGCTGCCGACGCGTTTACCGTCAAGCCGGGTGCTACCGATTATATGGTTCTAAGGCTTCAAGCACGCGATTGAGACTCGGCTCGTTCTTGAATAAGACACGCTTTTCCCCATCGAGCAGGTAGAATAGCGGCATCGTGGGCAATTCATAAACCTCCTCAATCTCCACAGCTCTGACTGCGTCAAAGGCGTTAACCACATAGTCAGGGTAGTCCTCGGCACGCCACTTATCCTCATCGTCGCCCACACACAAGGCCAGCACTGTAAGCACTTGGCGCGACACCATGTCGCGCAACGTGTCGCACGTGTCAAGCCGCTCTTTAACCTGGTGGCACGAGAGACAGTCGGGGTCGTTGAAAAAAATCAGCGTCAAAGAACTATCTATGCCATGAAGATGCCCCGCGCCCCCCTCGGCGGTCACATAATCCAAATCGGCACACACCTCTCCCACCCTGTTTTTCATCGCCATTTCAAGCAAGGCCTCACACCAGCTGCGGTCTCCGCGCGAGATTTTCTCATCGGCTAGCGACTGTTGCAACATGGCCACGAGCTCCTCCTCGTCGTGCTTGGGGCTTAACGGGTCAGCAAGGGCCATAATGGAGTCCCGCTCCACCGCCGTCACGGATGTGCGGGCGCCACTTTGGGCCGCCACCCAAATAACCATCGCAAGCAGGAAAAACAATTTGAGACGCATGATTTTTGAAGATTTGCGGCAAAATTACTGTTTCTTCAAAATAATTCCATTAATTTTGTGCTTAAAATATGTTATCACGATGAAAAAGATTGCCAAAACCAATGCCGCAAGGCTTCTCGACCAGGCCAACGTGGCTTACGAGCTGGTCGCATATGAGGTAGACGAGAACGACCTCTCGGCCACCCATCTGGCCGCCACCATCGGTGAGGACATAGACACGGTGTTCAAAACGCTCGTGCTGCGTGGCGACAAAACGGGGCACTTCGTGTGCGTCATCCCGGGCAACGACGAGGTCGATCTCAAAAAAGCCGCCAAAGCCAGCGGCAACAAGAAATGCGACCTCATCCCCATGAAGGAACTGCTGCCTACAACTGGTTATATTCGTGGCGGGTGCTCGCCTGTAGGCATGAAAAAACCATTTCCCACCTTCATCCACGAGACGTGCATACTCTTTGACCACATCTTCGTGAGTGCCGGCCAACGTGGTCTCCAATTCAGAATAGCACCCGACAACCTCGTCGCCTTCACCCAAGCCACAGTCACCGATTTAACCTCATAGCAACCATTATGATTAATCGCAACCGCATAGGGATTGCCTACAGCCTCACCTCTTTCGGCGAATCGCACGGGAAAGCCATCGGCGGCGTCATCGACGGCCTGCCCGCTGGCATACCCATCGACATTGACGACATCCAGCGCCAACTCAATCGGCGGCGTCCGGGACAGAACGCCCTCACCACGGCACGCAACGAGAGCGACACCGTGGAACTGCTTTCGGGCATCTTCAACGGCGTATCGACCGGCGCACCCATTGGTTTCATCATCAGCAATTGCGACCAGCGCCCCGAAGACTACGAAGAGATTGCACAAGCCTATCGTCCATCGCACGCCGACTTCACTTACGACATAAAATACGGCGGGCACCACGACCATCGCGGAGGCGGACGAGCAAGCGCACGTGAAACGGCTTGCCGCATTGTAGCAGGCGCCATCGCACAACAAGCGCTCGCCACGCGAGGCATCACCATCACGGCCTACACTTCGCAAATCAAAGACATCAAACTCGACATTCCCTACACGCAATTAGACCTGAAGCACATCGACGACAACGAGGTGCGCTGCCCCAATACTGAAAAAGCAGCCCTGATGAGACAAGCTATCCTCGATGCCAAGCAACAGGGCGACAGCGTGGGCGGAATCGTCACCTGTATCGTGCAGGGCGCGCCAGTAGGACTGGGCGAGCCCGTTTTCGGTCGTCTCAACGCCTCGCTTGCCGCCGCCATGATGAGCATCAATGCGGCCAAGGGCGTGGAGTTCGGGCTTGGCTTCGAGTTTGCCACAAAAAATGGCTCAGAAGTCCTAGACCTTTTCACCAACAACGACGGGAAAATCAGAACCGCCACCAACCATAGCGGTGGCATTCAAGGCGGAATAAGCAACGGCGAGGACATCATCTTGCGCGTTGCCTTCAAACCGGTGCCAACACTCATGCGCGATATCCCCACTGTGCGCCGCGACGGCACACCCACCGTGTTACACCCGCACGGGCGCCACGATGCTTGCGTGGTGCCGCGCGCCGTACCAGTGGTCGAAGCTATGGCGGCCATTACGTTGCTTGACCAGTACTTGCAGTACTGTCAGCAGTTGGGTTTCAAGCAGTAATCAGGTTACTCGTACTCGAAGTGCGGAATCGGCTGCAACTTGAATAGGTTTTTCCTGTGCTTGTCGTCGATGAGAGCCTTCGTGGCAGGGTCATCGCACTCACCCGTGCGGATATAATGGTCAAGCACGGCGTAGGTGAAGCCCAAATTATCCTCGTCGCTCTTGCCACAGAGACCGTCGGAAGGCGTCTTTACTACCAAGTCGCGCGGCAAGCCCAACTCAAGGCCGATGGCCACCACTTCCTGCACGGTGAGGCCGCCCAGCGGCGCAAAATCGCCGGCACCATCGCCGTAGCGCGTCGAGTAACCCACCCAATCCTCCGAAAGGTTGCAGGTGTTGGCTACACGACCATTCATCGACTGCGACACAGCATACACGGCAGCCATACGCAGACGCGGCGGCAGGTTAATAACGGTTTGTGACGAGACCTCGGCGTCGAGCGTGCCCAATTGTTCGGTCACTTGGGCCATGAGCGCGTTATAGGTCTCACCGATGTTCACATTGCAATAACGGATGCCCAGATGGTTAATGAGGCGCATACTGTCGCCGATGTCCTTTTGCACGCCATTAGGCATCGTCACGCCTATGACATGGTCCTTGCCCAGGGCCTCGGCGCACAGAGCCGCCACCACGCTGCTGTCCTTACCGCCCGACACGCCGAGTACGGCATTGCAGCCCTTCCCGTTCTCTTCAAACCAGTCGCGAATCCATTGTACCACCTGGTCCTTCACTCGTTTCGCATTAAATTCTTTCATCACATTATTATTTAAGAGATATACACATTATAAAAGATGAGCACACATCGCCTTTGATGCGCCACACCACATTTTCTTCACAAAGTTACGATTTCCTGCGTACATGACACTCGACGATACGACTTTTAACATTTATTAATGGGCCACCACAAAAGATTGCTTAATTTGGCACAACGAGAAGATTATTCGCATTTCTCAAAAATAAATGCTAACTTTGCGGTATATTTCACTTAATTTACAGAACAGATGAAGAAATTGTTGATAATGATAGTGGCAGCTATTCTAAGCCTGCCGCAGAGTGAGGCTTGCACGAGCATACTCGTAGGAAAGAAAGCAAGCGCCGATGGCGCAGTAATGTGTACTTACAACATCGACGCATGGGGCGCAATGCACAAGATGCGACGCTACGAGGCCGGCAAACATCCGACGGGCACGATGCGCAAGATTTATGACCGCGATACCCGCGTCTATCATGGACAAATTCCAGAGGCACCCGAGACATACCTCGTGAACGGCAACATCAACGAGTGGCAGGTGGCGATTGGTGAGACGACTTTCGACGGACGCGAAGAACTCGTGGACCGCACGGGGGCCATCGACTACGGCTCGCTTATGGACCTGGGCCTGCAGCGTTCACGCACGGCACGCGAGGCCATAGGGGTGATGACAAGTTTGGCCGAGAAATACGGTTTCTGCAGCTCGGGCGAGTCTTTCACGGTGTGTGACCCCGACGAAGCTTGGCTTTTAGAGATGATTGGCTGCGGCCCGGGTAGCAAGAACGTGGTGTGGGTAGCGGTTCGCGTGCCCGACAACGCCGTGCTGGCCCACGCCAACCAGAGCCGCATTCGCCGCGTGGATTTAACCGACACTGCCAACGTGAAGATTTCAAAAAACTGCATCAGCTTTGCACGCCAACGCGGCTATTTCAAAGGTGCCGACAGCGATTTCAGTTTTTGCGATGCCTACAACCCACCCTCTTTTGGCGGTCGACGCCTGGGCGATTCACGCGTGTGGGCCATCTACCGCCGCATGACCACTGGCATGGACCGCTACCTGCCTTACGACGAACGCAAACGACCCATGAACAAAGTGGAACCGCTTCCTTTGTGGATTATCCCTAATAAGAAACTCACCGTCAACGATGTCATCGGGTGCCTGCGCGACCGTTTCGAGGACACGCCGTTGGCCATGGACCCCAATGACGCAGGCGCGGGAGTGTACGACAGTCCTTTCCGTCCCCAACCATTGCGCTATGAGTCCGACGGCAAGAAAATGTTCAACGAGCGACCGGTAGCCACCGTCCACACCGCTTTCACCTGGGTGTGTCAGCTGCGCGGTTTCATGCCGCGCGAGGTGGGTGGCGTCATGTGGTGGGCTAACGACGACAGCGGCATGGTGGCCTACACCCCCGTCTATTGCTGCACCAACCGCGTACCACATTGCTACAATGTGGACGAGGCCGACGCCTTCACTTTCAGCGACGAAAGTGCCTACTGGGTATGCAACTGGGTGAGCAACATGGTATATCCACGCTGGAGCCTGTTGTATCCCGAACTGAAACAAGTGCGCGACTCGTTGCAAGCCAGTTATTTCGCCCGCCAGCCCGAAATGGAACAACAAGCGCTCGCTTTGCTGAAAACTGACCGTGATAGCGCCATCGCCCTGCTTAGCGACTACAGCGACCGTCTGGGCGACCAGATGGTGAAACGCTGGCGCGACATGGGCTGGCACATGGTGGTTAAGTATAACGATGGCGTCGTCCGCCAAGAGGAGAACGGACGCTACAAGCGCAACTCCAGTGGCTATCGTCCCATCCTCACCCGCCCGGGAATGCCTCCAAACGCCCGCCAACGCATCCATCGCTCGACAGGCACTCGCTTCGAAATTCCTCCTGCAGGCAAGCTCGACGGCTCCTACATGTAGTTTAGAGGGCTAAGGGATATATATCATTTTGAGCTGGGGCGAGGCACTCAGGCGCGATGGGTTGGTGCCCAAGGCGCCGGTTGGAATGCGCAGTCCACGCGAAGTATAATGTTCTCGCCAATAGGGTAACAGTTCGCCCTGTGCGTCATGAAACGACATGGGGGCGAGGTCAAAGACGCGACCGCCATCGGGCCTCACGTAGCTGAGCCACACGAGCTCACTGCAATACACTTCCTGCTCGTCGAGCATGAATAACTCGTCGTAAGGTCGCCCCATATATGTGAGTGCGCGCTCCACCATGGATGCGACGCTGCACGTATCAACTAGACGTGCCACCGCCACACGGTTCTGTGCGCGAGTCAAAAATGTGTCAATAGGCGTGACCGTCACACCGCTGGCGGGGATGGCCTCCACCACAGTCAGGGCGCCATCACGATAGTGGGCGATGCCCACATGGTTTGTGTTAAGCTGATTACCATGCGCCGTGGCACCCGCTACTGGGTCTTCAGGGTTATCCGTGAGCACAAAGAAGAGGTCGCCCTCGGCCACCTCGCACGGGATCATGGCGCTCATCACGATGGTCACAAGGCCGGCCAGCGCCGCCGCCACCGCCCTGCCCCACCTCGTCTTAGTCGCGTTGCGACTCATTGTTCTCGTTTTGGGCACGTTCTTCCTTGAGCCGACGCTTATAGGCCTCGAGGTACCGGCGCAGGCGTTTCTTGCGCTCGGCCTCGCGCTTCTCCTTGAGTTTGAGACAGTCGTGATAGCGGTTTTCGAGATAGTTGTCGGCCATGGCGTTGATTATTCCTTAATAAAAGTATCGCTGAAAAGGGTACGGTTCACAATGGAGCGTCCCAGCGTGAGTTCGTCAGTATACTCAATCTCGTTGCCCACGCTCACGCCGCGTGCCAACATGGTGATTTTCACGTCGGGATAGGGTGCGAGGCGGCGGTAGATGTAGAAATTGGTGGTGTCGCCCTCCATGATGGCGCTCAGCGCGAGTATCACCTCGCGAACCTCACCAGTAGCCACGCGCTCGACGAGCGAATCGATTTCGATGTCCTGCGGACCGATGCCATCCATGGGCGAGATGAGGCCGCCAAGCACATGGTAGAGACCGTGGTGCTGGTGGGTATTTTCGATGCTCATCACGTCCTTCACGTTTTCTACCACGCACACCGTGGAGGCATCGCGCGACGGATTTGCGCAAATGGGACACACCTCGCTCTCGCTGATATTGTGGCAACGGTGGCAGTACTTGATTTCGCGGCGCAGTTTGATAAGCGCCTCACCCAAGTTTACGGAGGCACTCTCGTCACGCTTGAGCAGGTGCAGCACGAGACGCAGCGCCGTCTTGCGCCCTATGCCGGGCAGCTGGGCGAACTCGCTAACGGCGTTTTCGAGCAATGTGGAGGCAAATTCTTGTTCCATTGGAGAAAAATGCGCTCCGAAGGCATCACCCTCGAAGCGCATCGTAAGTTATTATCAGGGGTGAGGGATTACTCGGCTTTACCGTCGCTACCCAGCACCTCGATGATTTTGTGCTTGTAGAGGCGTTCCATCTCGTCGCGGGCAGGACCGCAGTACTTGCGCGGGTCAAACTCGCCGGGCTTCTCGGCCAGCACCTTGCGCACAGCAGCTGTGAAGGCGAGACGGCTGTCGCTGTCGATGTTAATCTTGCACACGGCGCTCTTGGCGGCCTTACGCAGCTGGTCCTCGGGAATACCTACGGCATTGGGCATCTTGCCGCCGTTGGCATTGATGATATCGACATATTCCTGGGGCACCGACGATGAGCCGTGGAGCACGATGGGGAAGCCGGGCAATTTCTCCATGATAGCATCGAGGATGTCGAATGCCAAGGGAGGAGGAACGAGGCGGCCCGTCTCGGGGTCAACCGTGCACTGCTCGGGCGTAAACTTATAGGCGCCATGGCTCGTACCAATGGAGATGGCGAGCGAGTCGCAACCCGTGCGGGTAGCGAAGTCGATGACCTCTTCGGGCTTGGTGTAGTGTGATTCTTCGGCCTGCACCTCGTCCTCAACGCCGGCGAGCACGCCGAGCTCGGCCTCAACTGTCACGTCGTATTGGTGAGCATATTCCACCACTTTCTTGGTCAACTCGATGTTCTCCTCGTAAGGAAGTGCCGAGCCGTCGATCATTACCGACGAGAAACCATAGTCCACGCACGACTTGCACAGCTCAAAGCTGTTACCATGGTCGAGGTGGAGCGCAATCTGGGGATGTTCCCAACCCAATTCCTTGGCATACTCTACGGCACCCTGGGCCATGTAGCGCAGCAGCGTCTGGTTGGCATACTTGCGGGCACCGCTCGAAACCTGCAGGATGACGGGCGACTTGGTCTCAGCACAAGCCTTGATGATGGCCTGCATCTGCTCCATGTTGTTGAAGTTGAAAGCGGGGATGGCGTAACCGCCAGTGATTGCCTTCTTGAACATCTCACGGGTGTTCACAAGGCCTAATTCCTTAAAACTTACCATGTTTTGTAATGTGTTATAAATGTAAAAAAATATTTAGTCTTATTTCAGCCGCAAAATTACACAAATCGACGCAATTTTCCAAGAATTTTCACGAATTTAAAATTTTTCATCCCTTTTCTTAATGCGAATTCACAAATTGGGAAACCGCCTCTTTTACCAAGATTCACCCAATTCTCTCAATTTTTGTCGAGCTACCTCGTTTCCCTGTCTTGCCGCCTTGCGCCACCATTCCACAGCCTTAGTCTGGTTCTTCGTGACACCATCACCATTGAAATAGCAAAAACCCAAGTTGGTTTGAGCCATTGCATTGCCTTGAGCAGCCGCCTTGATGTAGAAATCTACGGCCTGATTCAAGTCTTTCGTCACACCAGAACCTCTGAAATAGCAAGCACCCAAATTGCATTGTGCTTTTGCATACCCCTGCTCAGCAGCTTTACGAAACCATTCTACAGACTGGCCATAGTCTCTTGTGATACCAACACCGTTATAATAGCAAATCCCTAAACTGTATTGCGCCCATGCATCGCCCTGATCGGCAGCTTTACGGAACCAAGACATGGCTTGGTTAAAGTCTCTTGCTACTCCCTCGCCTTTGTAATAGCAAACACCCAAATAGAATTGTCCTCTTGCTAAACCTTGCTCAGCCGCCTTGCGGAACCAATACACGGCCTGGTTAAAGTCTTCCGTGACACCATCACCTCTGTAATAGCAAGCACCCAAGTTGGTTCGCGCCCATGCATCACCCTGTTCAGCCGCTTTGCGGTACCATTTCACTGCTTGGGTATAATCTTTCGCGACACCCTCGCCTTCGTAATAACAACCGCCCAAATTGTATTGTGATTTTATATCGCCCTGCTCGGCAGCCTTGCGGTACAATTCCACGGCCTTTTCCTTATTTGTACACACATCACCAACACCCTTGTCATAAAGCAGTCCCATAACGCGTTGCGCTCCGGCATCGCCTTGCTCAGCAAGAGTTTTCGCTTGAGCGTGAGCTTCGATATACCATTGTTTGGCGACAACTTCGTCCTTTTCAACCCCATCGCCATTTTCATAACAGAGTGCCAAGAGGTGAATCCCTGCGGGATAGCCTTGAGCAGCTGATTTTTGCGCCCATGCGAAAGCATTGTCCAAGTTTTTGTCCACCCCGATGCCGTCACTGTATCGACACGCTAATTCAAACTGGGCCGCGGCATCACCAGCCTTGGCTGATTGGAAGATTTGCTTCACTTCGTCGTTCATCACTTCCTGCGCCCTGAGGCTGCCAGCCATCGCGAATGACAACGCTAACAAGAGTATGGACACAATTCGTTTCATGACAATGCTAATTAAACGGCTCAACAGATGATTTTGCAAATGTAGCGAATAAAACCGACATTATAAAATAGTACCGGACTTTTTTACTCTCACAATATTTATGGCTTTCATAAAATCAGCATTGAAAAAGTTGAAAAATTTTGAAACTTGTGCCCTTATTGTTCATAAGTTTTCACTATCTTTGCAGTGAATTTTAAGCAAAGCTATTATGGCCAAAAACCTTATTAATAAATATGTGTGGCTGGTTGACACCATTTATCGTTACGGGCCTATCACACTGAACGAAATTAACGAACGATGGCTCGACCAGAGCATGGACGAGAGACCCATTCCACTACGTACCTTCCACAAGTGGCGCATCGCTGCCGAAGACATGTTCAACCTCAACATCGAGTGCAAACGGCGCGGCGGCTACCACTACTTCATCGAAAACGCCGACGACATCGAGGATAACAACCTGCGCAACTGGCTGCTGAATACGCTATCGGTGAGCAACCTGCTCCTCGACAGCCATGCCATCAAGAATCGCATACTCCTCGAAGAGATGCCCTCGGGACACGAACACCTGGCAGTAATCCTAGAAGCGATGAAAACCGACACGCCGCTGCGCATCACCTACCGGGCGTTCAGCCGCGAACAAAGCTACACCTTCGATGTTCACCCCTATTGCGTCAAGCTCTTCAGACAGCGGTGGTACCTGCTGGCGTTCAGCCCGGAACTCGACGAAGAGAGAATTTACGCCATCGACCGCATCCAGGGCATCGACAAACTCGAGGGCAAGACTTTTAGTGTGCCTGCCGACTTCGACCCCAAAGCGTTTTTCCACGACAGCTACGGCATCATCGTCAACACAGGGGGGCACGTTGAGGACATCACACTCAAGGTGAGCGCCCAACAGGCTCCATATCTGCGTTCATTGCCGCTCCATCACAGCCAGCGCGAGGTCAAAACCGATGACAAGCACAGCATCTTCACGCTACACCTCTGCCCCGAGTTCGACTTCACGCAAGAGATTCTCAGGAATGGAGATGATGTGGAAGTACTCGAGCCAAAGTGGCTCAGAGAAGAAATTAAGGGCATCGTAAAAAGGATGGCAAAAAACTACAAATAGTGGCGTAACTGGCACGTAATTTTTACAGAGATAAATATGTTAAACTTTGCTGCAATTGACTTTGAGACAGCCAACGGCGAACGCTCCAGCGTATGCTCGGTGGGTGTGGTAGTGGTGCGTGACGGCGAGGTCGCCGACACCTTCTACTCACTCATCCAACCCGAGCCCAATTATTACTCCTATTGGTGTCGATGCGTCCACGGACTCGGCCACAGCGACACCGACGACGCCCCCCTCTTCCCCGACGTGTGGAAACAGGTTGAGCCTATCATCAAAGGACTACCACTTGTGGCACATAACAGCGCCTTCGACGAGGGATGCCTGCGCGCCGTCTTCCGCACCTACGGCATGGACTACCCCGACTACGAGTTCCACGACACCCTGCGCGCCGCACGACGCGCCCTGCCCCACCTGCGCAACCACCAGCTCCACACCGTCTCGGCCGCACTCGGCTACGACCTGCAACGCCACCACCACGCCCTCGCCGACGCCGAAGCCGCCGCCTGGATTGCAAGAAAACTATTGTGAGACATTAAATTTCTTCTTGTGACGCAAAAGAATAACCTGAAAAAACAGTCCGTCATTCCACTCGATTTAGTGTAAAAATTGTGGCTAAAGTATCCGCAAGCGAAAAATTTTGCGTATTTTTGTAGTCACTATTTTTGTAAGGATGATTAAGGATAAGCCACACGACATATTCATCAGTTACAGCAGGCATGACCTGCAACGCGTGATTGCAATTCGCGACGAGCTCAAAGAACTCGCGGGCGTCGATTCTTGGATTGACTTGAAAGGCATCGAAAGTGGCGAACAATTCGTGAACTCCATCGTGAAGGCCATAGACCAGTCCAAGGTGGTACTTTTCATGGTTTCTCAAGCATCGATGCAGTCAGAATACACCAAAAAGGAAGTGATGTACGCGCGCAACACCGGCAAGAAAGTGGTGCCTATCGTACTCGATGGCAAACCATTGAGCGGGTGGTTCCTCTTTGAATTTGGTGTAGTGGACTATGTCAACATCGATGACCCGGTGCAGAAACAGAAGTTTCACGACAACGTGCGCAGTTGGCTTGGCCTCACCGACGCCGAAGACGGCCCACTCGACTTTTTTGAGACCGGAATGCACTATTACTTAAAACAAGACTACGACGTGGCTTTTGAATGGTTCATGAAAGCCGCAAAATATGGTTTCGCCGAGGCACAGTACCGCATCGGGCTGTGCTACCTCAACGGCCACGGCGTTCCAATCGACTATACCCAAGCCATGGAATGGTACCAGAAAGCAGCAGCACAAAATCACGCCGCCGCACAAAACGCTATAGGTCTGCTCTACAAACATGGTATGGGGGTGGAGAGCGACAATGAGAAAGCCTTGCAGTGGTACCGCAAAGCAGCTAATAACGGCAGTCTTGAAGCCCAGTACAATATTGGCAAGTGTTATTATTATGGTCGCGGGATAGCCATCAACTACAGCGAAGCTGTGAAGCATTTCCTCGCCACCGCCGAGAAAGGATATGACAAATCACTCTCAACGCTGGGATACTGCTACCTCATGGGCGAGGGAGTGCCCACCGATTACCGCAAAGCTATCTATTGGCTCGATAAAGGAGCTCATGCCGGCACTCCTGCCGCACAGTTTCATTTGGGCCGCTGCTACTACCACGGATTAGGCGTGGATGTCGATTACGACAAAGCCATCCACTGGTTCCGACAGTCGGTGAAGCACAATCATGGTGCGGCGGAATACTACCTCGGTCTTTGCTACATGAACGGATATGGGGTTGAAAAAGACGAAGCAGCAGCACAAGTTTGCTTCCGCAAGGCGGTCAAGCAAGGTTATGAAGACGCCGCCCGTTATTTACCACAAAAAGATTAAAAGCGATGGACTTGTTTGCCGAAGTGTTGCTGCCGTTACCTGTGCAAGGGACGTTCACTTACCAACTGCCGCCCACTGAGACGGTGAGCGTGGGATGCCGCGTATTAGTCCCGTTTGGACGGAAGAAAATCTACACGGGCATTGTGGTGATGGTTCATGGCGTGAAACCCACAGGCTACGAAGTGAAAGAAATTATTTCGGCGCTCGACGACAAACCCATCGTGCGACACCCGCAGCTCAAGATGTGGCAGTGGATTGCCGACTATTATCTGTGTTCGCAGGGCGATGTCTATAAAGCCGCAGTGCCATCGGGCCTCAAGGTGGAGAGTGAGACTGAAATCAGCGTGAACCCCGACTTTGAGGAGAGCGAGCCCGGACAACTCAGCGACCGCGAACGGGTCGTGCTCGATTTCACGGCACAGCGTGGACGACTGCGTGTGGATGAAATCACACACGCCACAGGCTTCAAGGCCGTGGAGGGCATCGTGAGCCGCCTGCTCGACAAGGAAGCCATCGTGATTGCCGAGCGCGTGGTTGACAACTACCGTCCTAAGACGGTGACGATGGTCACACTCACCATCGATCGCCACGACGAGAACGGTCTGCACCGCCTCTTCGACGATGTGCGACGCGCAAAGAAGCAGGAGCAGCTCCTGCTCGCCTACCTCGACGCCTCGCACTGGCTGCAAAGCAACCATGAGCTCGTTGAGGTTAGCAAAGAGCAGTTGCTTGAGCGCTCAGGCCTCACTGCTCCCGTCTTAGCTGCCGCGCGCCAAAAAGGCATTTTCAAGATTTACAAGAAGGAGGTGAACCGATTCGGGAATTCCCTATTGCAACTTGAGAATCCCCCTACCCTAACCGCTGAGCAAGACACCGCGATGCGCGAAATCAGCGAGAGCTTTAAAGAGCACAATATCACGCTATTGCATGGCGTGACATCAAGCGGCAAAACAAGCATCTACATGCACCTCATCGCCGACACCCTCGGCAAGGGAAAGCAGGTGCTATACCTCGTACCCGAGATAGCGCTCACCACGCAGCTCACGCGACGCATGCGCGCCGTGTTCGGCAACCGCATGCTTATCTACCACAGCAAGTTCAGCGACAACGAGCGTGTTGATATTTGGAAAAAACTGCTTACCAATGGCGAGCCTTGCCTCGTCATCGGAGTGCGCTCCTCAGTGTTCCTGCCTTACGCCAACTTGGGACTCGTCATCGTCGATGAGGAACACGACACCAGTTATAAACAGCAAGACCCTGCGCCCCGTTACAATGGACGTGATGTGGCCACTGTGCTGGCAAGCATGCATGGAGCGAAAACACTCCTAGGCAGTGCCACACCTGCCATCGAGACCTACCACAAAGCGCTTACCGGGCGCTATGGACTGGTGACGCTCACGAAGCGCTACAAGGACATCGAGTTACCCTCCGTTGAGGTCATCGATACGCTCAAGGCGCGCAAGAAATGGGAGATGGATGGCCTCTTCAGCGAGCAACTGGTGGCCGAGTGCCGCAAAGCCCTTAAGGACGGCGAACAGGTGATTCTGTTCCAGAACCGGCGCGGATTCGCCCCCCTGGTACGCTGCAAGGAGTGCGCATGGGTCCCCACTTGTGAAAACTGTGACGTATCACTCACCTATCACAAGCGCGGCAATGCCCTCACCTGCCACTACTGCGGACACACCATTACCCTGCCGCCTGTCTGCCCGCAATGCGGGCTTCCCGGCATCGAGGTGCTGGGGTACGGCACTGAGCGCATCGAGGATGACATCGACAGCAAATTTCCAGACGAGAAAATCTCGCGTATGGACCTCGACACTACGCGCTCCAAAAGCGCCTACGACCGCATCATCGACGAGTTCTCGTCACGCAAGACACACATCCTTGTGGGCACCCAAATGGTCACCAAGGGCCTCGACTTCGATGGCGTGAGCATCGTGGGCATCCTCAATGCCGATACCATGATACGCTTCCCCGACTTCCGCAGCAGCGAGCGTGCCTTCAACATGATGGAACAAGTGGCTGGACGTGCCGGACGTGCCCATAAGCGCGGCAAAGTGCTGCTGCAGACCAGCGAGCCGTCCCACCCGGTCATCGCGCACGTAATGGCTCACGATTACGTGGCTTTTTACAACGACGAAATCGCCGAGCGCGAACGTTACGGTTATCCGCCGTTCACAAAAATCATACACATCTTCCTGCGCCACCGCCAGGACGACGTGGTCAACGAAATGGCTGTTCGTTTCAGCAACCTCTTGCGGCAGGTCTTCGGCAATCGCGTGCTGGGGCCAGAGGCTCCCATGGTGGCCCGCGTGCAGAACATGTACATCCGCCAAATCGTACTCAAAATGGAACTCCAGGCCTCCATGACCAAAGTAAAGAAAATCCTGCGCGAACGCTACGAGCAAATGCTCACCCTCGACGGACGCATGAAAACAGTCCGCCTCCACTACGACGTCGACCCGGTTTGATGTGGAAACAATAAAAAAAGGACACCTTAAGGCGTCCTTTTTTAGTAGTGAATCTATCGAGATGATTAGTTCAACAGGATGTTGTATAGCGCGGTCACGTCGGCACCGCTTACCACGCCGTCGCCATTCACGTCGCCGTTGCCGGCAGCGCCATCAAGGAGCATGTTGTAAAGAGCCGTCACGTCGGCACCACTCACCACGCCGTCGCCGTTAACGTCGCCGGGTACTGTGTCGTTCTTCGTGACCACGCCGAGAAGGCCGGCCATGGTGTAGTAGCCGCCGTTGGTGAAGTCGAAGTTATCGGTCTGCTCAGTCTCGTTGTTGGCGTTGACGGTGTCAAAGAGGATTTGCTCGGGCAGGAAAGTGAATGAACCGTCGTAAATCCACTGGTACACATCATTACCATTAGCAGCCTTGCCCACCTTAGTCATTGCGGTACCAGGCCACTCGCCATTGAAGTTGTCGTAGATGGTCCAAGCCCACACGTTGACAGGCGTGGTCCACACTGCGGGAGCCTCAAAGTAAGCGAAGGTCTTACCCTCAACGTAGGTGGCGCAAGCGGGAATGATGCCGTCCTGATTGCCCTCGCCCTTGTTGATGTTGTCGGTCACATCAGTTGCCTTGTTCTGGCTTGCATCATACACAAGGTAGATGTCCTTCGTGATACCGGTGATGTCGGCTGTCTTGGTAGCGTCGTCTCCACAGTTGAGCACGACATTCAAGGGATACTTGTTGAAAGTCATGTAGTACCACGTGCGGTTATCCACAACCTTGGTCTGCGTGAGCGCAGTGCCCGGCCAAGCGGCGGTCATCTCGGCAAAAGCGGTACCTTCGCCCACCCATGCGTAGATGTGCGGATTCTCGTCGTTGGTCTCCACATACACGGTCACTTCGCCGTCTTGGATGCCGGTCTCGCCGCCACCCTGACCGATGGTGCTGGTCACGTCGGTGCCCTCGCCTGTAGCGGGGTTATAGACGATGTAGATGTCACTGGTGATATTGGCAAAGTCGGCACTCTGCGTGGCACCCGCGTTATTGTTGATAACCACGTTGACGGTAGCCTTGTTGAATTCCTTGTAGTACCAACTCTTGCCGTCAACAGTCTTAGTGGCCGTCAAGGCGTCGCCGGGCCATGCAGCGGTGAGCTCACCGTCGGAGTCCCAAGCGTAGATGTTGGTGGCAGGGTCGGTCGAACTCACATAAACGGTCACCTTACCTGCAGGCGTGTCGCCCGAGCTGGTGCCATCGACCACCTTGGCCACACCAGTATTGATGTCATACTCGATAAAGGTGTCTTGGGTCAAGCCCTCAATGTTCTCACTCTGTGCCTGGTCGAGGCCACTATTGAGCACGAGGTTGACACTTTCGGCATTGAACTCCTTATAATACCAAGTGACGTCGTTCACGACCTTAGTGGCACTCAGCGCGTCACCGGGCCATTGAGCGGTAAGTTCACGGAAAGAGTCATCAGCGCCTGTCCAAGCATAGATGTTGGCCCCTGCCTGCGATTTTACATAGACGGTAATTGTCTTGCCGGGCTCGGGGGTATCACCACCACCCGTCTTGGTCACCGTAGCCTTCAAACCATTGATGGTGTAATAACCACCATTGGTGAAAGTGAAGTCACCGGTTTGCGTGCCGCCATTGTTGCAGTTGAAGAGGATGCCCGTAGGAACCACGGTGCTCTCAGCCTCCCAACGGTACACATCGTTACCGTTATTGGTGCCCACCTTGGTCATGTCGCCCGTGCCAGGCCATGTGTCGCCGGTAAGGTTGCCACCTTCGTTCCAAGCCCATGCTTTCACGTCGCTGGCCCAAGTGTTAGGAGCCTCGAAGTAAGCGAAGGTCTTGCCATCCACATAAGTGGCGCACTCGGGCAACTCATCGCCGCCGGTACCCTGGCCACCCTGGCCGTTGGTCACTGTGGCTTTCAGGCCATCAACAGTGTAGTAACCACCATTGGTGAAGGTGAAGTCGCCGGTCTGCGTGTTACCGCTATTGCAGTTGAACAAGAGGCCTGTGGGAACCACGCTGCTCTCAGCCTCCCAGCGATACACGTTGTTGCTGCCATTGGTGCCCACCTTGGTCATGTCGCCCGTGCCGGGCCATGTGTCACCGGTGAGGTTACCGCTGGCATTCCATGCCCACACTTTCACGTCGCTGGCCCAAGTGCTAGGAGCCTCAAAATAGACGAAGGTCTTGCCTTCGACGAAGGTAGCGCATTCGGGAAGGCCGCTGCCAGTACCTTGGCCGCCCTGGCCATTGACGATAGTGGCATTACCCGTCGTGAGATCATACTCGAAGAAGGTGTCCTCGCTCAAGCCTTTGAAGTCGCCACTCTGTGCGGCGTCTAATCCGCTATTGAGTACCACGTTGACGGGTTTCTTGTTGAAGGTGATATAGTACCAAGTCTTGCCGTCAATGGTCTTGGTCTGTGACAACTCGGTACCGGGCCATGTGGGGGTAAGTTCCTGATAGGTGTCGCCCTCGCCCGCCCAAGCATAGATGTGAGCCTTGGTATCAACGTAGATGGTCACTTCACCATCCTGCACATCGCCGCCGGTACTGCCGCCACCGCCCGAAACAGTGCCAATAAGGCCGTTTTGCGTGTAGTAACCGCCGTTGGTGAAAGTGAAGTCAGCGGTCTGGTCGGCACCGTCGTTACCATTGAAGAGGATGCTAGACGGATTGACACTGCTATCTGCAGTCCACAGCCACACATTGTTGCCGTTGTTCTCGCCAACCTTGGTCATGTCGCCCGTGCCGGGCCACTCGCTGCCAGTGAGGTTGACGATGTTTTCGCCTTCGCCGCTCCAGGCCCAAGCCTTCACGCCATTCCAACTACTGGGAGCTTCGAAATAAGCGTAGGTCTTGCCCTCGACAGGCGTAGCGATATCGGGCACAGTGGTAGTAGTATTGCCGCCGGTGTCGGGCAATCCGCCGAGCTCGCTGTTCACATAAAATGCGTAGTTCTGATTGGTGGAGTTGC
>JAGCUP010000012.1 GCA_017962765.1 Muribaculaceae bacterium
CACGCCTACTACCTCGACTATCAGAACCGACGCGCCGAGTACCTCGAGAAAATTTGGCAAGCCATCTATTGGGACGTACCCACCGAGCGCTACCGCACCTTATTCAATGCATAATTAGCCCTTAACACGAAATTCCTAATTCCTCACCCCTAATTCCTAATTCTTAATTGTTTGCCCCTCGCTGGCCGACGGCGCGCACTGTCTGGACGGGGTGCGCGGGGTCGTTGGTGATGATGTCGATGGTGGCGTTAAGGAGGTCACCGTCGAGTTCATCGGGCGTGAGTTCGACGACGATATCGGTGCGCTCACCCGGGCGCACGATTTTTGCGTCACAGCGCGGCGCGAGTGCGGCCTCGGTGCTGTAGATGCGGCGCATCTGCAGGTTACTTTTCCCTTTATTGGTGAGGCGCAGCGTGCGTTTCATGGTTTTGTGTCCTGTAATGCGGTCGAAGTCGATGGTCATCGTTTCGAGGGTGGCGACAGGAGCGACGGCCAACTCCTCTTCGGTCCACTGCGAGAAATCCTCACGTACCACAGCGGTCACCGTCACCGGGGCCTCGTGGACGGCACCGGCAGCAGTAGCGCAGCGCAGCGCCACCGTGTCGCTGTTGAAACCCAACATGGGCGCTAAACGCGTATTATATATAAAGGTGAGGGTGGCCGAAGTGCCGGGGGCGACGGTATCGGGGACGGCGTGGGCCACAATGTGGACGTTGTCGCCCGGAAGCGGCTCAACGTAAAGGGTGTCGCGCGTGGGATTATAGGCGGCGATGACCTTGTTGCGCATCACGCCGCGCGAGTGTTCGCCCATGGGGAGCGTGAGCGTGTTTACGCGCAGCGGTCCCACGGCGAGCGGGAAGCGTTGGTCGATGGTGGCGTCGGTGGGCCGCACGGTGCCGGTGAGGGTAAGCTGCGTGCTGCGCTCGGTGCCGGTGGTATAGACGAAGATGCTTTTCTCAAAATGCCCAATCACGCCGCGCGGCGAGAAGGTGACCTCGACCCAGGCCGTGTCGCCAGGAGCGATTTCGCCTTGCGGACACCGCGTGGCCGTGCAGCCACAGGTCGATTTGGCGCGCGTCACCACAAGGGGCGCGTCGCCGCTGTTGACGAGGGCGAAACGAGTGGTCACGGCACCGTCAGCCTCATCGATGAGGCCCAGGTCGCCAGTAGTGGAGGGCCACGAGGCAGTTTGCGCGGCGGCACGTGCCGTCGCAAGAACAATCAGGGCGCAGGCCGCTATGATTGCGGCGCGTCTCATTGCGTGTCGCCACCCAAACTGAAGTTAATGGGCAGCGAATACCAGCAGGCGACGGGCTGGCCGTCGACGGTGGCGGGGATGAACGGCGGCAAGATGGCCACCACGCGCATGGCCTCGTTGTCGAGCCAGCGATGCACCGATTGGCGCAACTTGATGCGTCCCACACGGCCATTTTTCTCAACGACGAAATCAACGAGCACTTTGCCCTGAATTCCTTCGCGCTCGGCCTGCTCGGGATAGACGAGGTTGTCGCCTATAAACTTCATGAGGGCTTGCATGCCGCCACGGTACTGGGGTAACGCGTCGGGCGAGAGGTACACGCCGTCGCTGTCGATTTTCTCGGCGTCATCGCCGCGCGGGGTACCCTCGACAGCCTCGTAGCGAGGTTGGCGCGAGCGCTTTTTCTTCTTGGTCTTGGCGTCGGCGTCGAATGTTCCCAGCGCCACAATGCACGCGAGCAAGAGTATCAATAGCTTTTTCATACCGGTAAGTGGAGTTATTTGGTCTTAGGGATGACGACGCCAGTGATGGTGAGGGTGGCACGCTTCTCGGCAGCGTTGGTCTTTACCTTAATGGTCTTGCGGAAAGCACCCGGACGACCGTAGGGGCTATAGGTGACCTTAATCTTACCTTTCTTGCCCGGCTTGATGGGCTTGCCCGAATATTCAGGCTTGGTGCAACCGCACGAGGCCACCGCATCGACAATGATGAGCGGCTTGTCGCCAGTGTTGGTAAACTCGAAGGTATAGCTCACAGGGCCTTTGGCCTCCTGAATGTTGCCAAAATCGTGACTGCTCTCCTTGAAAGTGGCCTGCGGCCCGTCCTCGGCCAATGCGGCGCAAGTTGCCACGAGGCACACGAGCATGATGAATAATTTCTTTGCCATAGTGATATTTTGACTATTTTGCTGCAATATGGTTTAACCTTAATAGTTGGTGATGATGAAACCGCCGTTGGTCGTGGCGCGCACCACATAGGGGTTCAGACCACGGTTGTGGCTCGCCGCCGAGCCGCTCACGCCGCGACCGCCCTGGAAAAAGACGTCGTACTCCGACTTGCACTGCTTGCACACGGCGCGCATCGTCTCGCTGTCGATGGTCACCACCACGTCGCCGCGACCCTCGACGGGGCACGACAGGTCGTAGGCCTGCGGCGCGATAGTCCCTGTCATCGTGGAATTGATGTCCTGCGCCATGACGAGAAGCACGCCGCCGTAGCCCGTATATGTGTTCACGTCATAAGGGAAGTTGGCTGGCAGCTTCTTATCGCGGTTGAAGATGCGGTAGTCGCCCACGCCCACCACGCCGTAAGTGGTCCACAGGGCGTAGTTCCCTAGGTTGATGCGCACGGGATAGTCGGGCAGTGAATTGTTGTTCAAGCGGTCGCAACCGGCAAGCGACACCAGCGCCAGCACGCCCAGCAAGCAATGAAACAATTTCGTCATAAGTCTCCTTTTTCGTTTTAACGCCACAAATTTACAAAATATTATCAATGTGCAAGCCACAAAATACGGCCTCTCGAAAAAAAATCACAAAAAATTTTGCCATAATGATTTTTTGCAGTAATTTTGCAGGCGCAATTCAGCATTGCACCAAGCACGGAGAAGTGGGTGAGTGGCTGAAACCAGCAGTTTGCTAAACTGCCGTAGGGGTAACTCTACCGCAAGTTCGAATCTTGTCTTCTCCGCCAAATCAAGGGTAACAAGTTGCATCGCAACGAGTTACCCTTGTTAAGTAAAAAATCTATAGACGCAGTATAGACGATAATTGTTCAACCATTTGCATTCTTCACACCAAAGAATGTAAAAAAAATGTGCGCTGCCCGCAAGAAATTAAACTCTCTCACTGAGGTTTTGAAGTTCACCTATCCAAAACTTCACACTGGTGACAAGTGGTATGTCGATTTCTATGCTTACGATCCTGCAGACTGCAAGATGCGTCGCAAGAAATATCACCTTGACAACATCGAAAAACTGAAAGAACGCCGAAAGCGGGCCAACGAACTCATTGAGTCGCTGACCAAACTTTTACGGTCGGGATGGTCGCCATGGATTGACGCAGACAGCAATCGAGCCTACACTTTATTAGAGGAAGCCTTAAATAAATATGAGGCATTCGTCGCAAGGATGCCGAAATACAAGACACGCAAGTCCTATACTTCGCGGTTGAACATCTTGCGCAAGTACAACTCCCAAAGGTTGTTGCCCATCCGTTATGTCTATCAATTCGACACGGCATTTGTCAGCGACTTCCTCGACTATATTTATTTGGATCGAGAAGTCAATCCCAGGACCAGGAACAACTATCGCCAATGGTGCCAGTCGTTGGCGGCTTTCTTCATGGAGAAGCAATACCTGAAAAGCAATCCTGTGGAAGTCATCAAGGATATAGCTGAGGTTGGCAAAAAACGTCAACCATTGACAGCACTCATGCTGAAGCAGCTTGAGGCACATTTGCGCGAGGCGCATCCTTATTTCTACCTCGCTTGCATGATGGAGTATTACACCTTTATACGCCCCGAGGAGTTGAGCCACATTACGCTTGGCGACATCAATGTTAAAGAGCAGTCGGTCTTTGTGGCTGCTGATGTGTCGAAGAATAAACGTGATGGCAAAGTGGGTCTCAACGATAAGATAGTCAGGTTTATGATTGATTTGGGCGTATTGTCGCATCCAAGCAGCTATTATCTATTTGGCCCAAAGGTGTCGCGCCCATCAGAGACACGAGGTGACAGCGAAATGTTCCGAAGGAAGTGGAATTCATTAGTGCGCAAGGGTCTTGGCTGGAGTGACTGTTACCAGTTCTATTCGTTGAAAGACTCCGGCTTGCGTGACCTCGCCAATAGTGAAGGCATAGTCATCGCAAGGGACCAGGCGCGTCACACTGATGTCAGCACAACAAACAAGTATCTACAAGGCCGTGATAAGCCGGTGCATGACGAGACCAAGCACTTTAAGGGAAATCTTTAATCAAGCTTATAGAAATATCCAGTAACCAGCGGTGAAACGCCTTTACTTGTGATTTGGTACTCCAATTTTTCACAGGCGAACCTTTGCCCATGGATGAGAAATGCCCTTGTTGGCTTAAGCACCTCTTTTGAGATAAATTTGATGCAATATTTCACGGTGGTGTCAATGACAGAGCCATCGGCAAAACTGGTGTTGCCGATAGTTTCTTTATCATGTAGTTTCTGCAGAGTCAAGAAATTTTGCGCACTGATATGTTTGTTGCCATAGGCGTTTGCCTTGACTTCGTATGCCGAGCACGGCTGCACAACAGGATAATCACCCACGCAACTCATATTAGCGTTGCTGATGGCGGTCATTGTTTCCGGCACATAGGCAACATACATTTTATCGACTTCCGATGCGCTGTCAACAGTTGTCTCGCCTGATATAAGCGATTCCAGGTCGGTCTTGACGGTATCGGCAGCGCGCACCAATAGTTTCTCCCCGACATCCGAAGGTCCTTCGATGGTGAGAATCGGCATTGGCACTTCATCAACTTTAGTTTCGTGGTAGTATGTTTTGCCATTCTGGGTATATGCCGTAGTTATAACAAATGGCACGTTCTGCATGGTAGTGGTTGCAGGAACTATCTTTAGTTCGACATCTATGTCTTTTTTGTCCAACTGTCTCCTGAGTGCGCCGAACTGATTGACCTCTTTGAAGTAGTATTCAGTAACGTTACCATCCGAGTCTTTGACTGTGGCTATAATAAACTGGTGCCCAAGCACATTGAACAGTTTATTCTTGTCGTCGGCGGAAGCGCCATTTCGCAGGTATGTCTGCATCTGAGCAAATGATGTGAAGCGGTTGTCCATTGTCGCAGCACCGAGAATATCGTCCGACAGGTGGTACTCACTGTCTTCCATACTGAAGCCAATGTTGCCATTGCTTACATCTGTGGTATCTTCTTTCGAGACTTCCGAAGTATATTCATCGACGATGTCTTCTATTGGAAATGGCGTGTCCGTCCACCATGTCTGGTGGCTGACAAGAGTACAGGATTTTGTTATCTCATCAACCTCGAAGACTAGCCCGAGGAACCTTTCCACTTGTGTCAAGAACTCGTTCACCGTCCAATGCGGCAAAGCCTTGGCGATGTCCACGCGGTTGTTGGCCGTAACTATAAAGATGCGTCTGAACAATGTGTTGTCAGTGTATAATCTTCGCAGCCCTGGGATGTCAATCTCATACCCGACAGCTGACAACACTTTACGGATTGCGCGGCAGAGCATAGGCATGTATGAAGGGCATACCTGCGGTGTGCCGTCAGACTTTTCATCCTGGTTCTCCCATTCAAGTCGGTATTCGGGAAAGTATCCGCTGCCATGTTTGCGCATCACGATCTCATTACAGAGCAACCCGCTGCTGCAATAGTGATTCCATTGACTGTTCACGTTGATGACCGGGAAAGCCACGCCCCTGTTATTAAGCCCTGTGGTGTTGTCATAGTCATCATAACCACGTGAATTGTCATGTGACCACCACCTTTTGCGCCACCAGTCATAAGTATTTTGCGCCTTGGTTTGGTCTTGACTCTCCGGCTTATTGAGAAAACGGATGTCAACGCACTCCATCCAGTCGAGCACGGCGCGATAGAATGCAGTACCTTTTCCCGCCGGCTGCGGTTCCGGCTGGGATGTCAATTCGTGCATCCAGTCGCCGAGGTCCAATTCATCGACATAAAGTTCTTCGCCTTTGGTGTAGAAGTTCATCTCACTGTTGCCGCCGAGCAACTGCACCTTGACGGCCGCCTCGGTCACTTGGTTGATGACTGCCTTGCCGTCAAGCAACACGACGTTATCGACGCGCAGGACAGCATGGAACACATGGTATTCAGTAAGCGTGTCAATGCGGTTGATGCTGCCGAATATGGCGCGATTCTCGGCGCATTGCAGCGGCAGCTCCACGTCGTAGGTGTAACTGCCCGACTTGGTGAAGTAAACATTCTCGCGTGTGAGTTTAATGTTCACGTTATCACGCAACACGGCTGGTTTGTCGTCAAGGAATAGCTCTATCACCGTTTCAAGAAAGCAAATGAAAAAATATTACTAATTATGAGACTTGTGCCAAAATATAATGAAAAAAATGAGTGCGCCTGCCATCAGTAGCCATGGCCACCACGTTATATCGGGAGGCTTATATATGCCCACGTTGTCACGGGCGTAATGGTCTGCCTTGTCGATTGAGCGGTGAGCCGACATTGTGTCGGCCTGTTCATCAAGACGCTGTGCGTCCTGTTGAACGGTGCTCTCGCTGTTCAATCGCGCGCGTTTGCCACGCAAGACAACCACATTCGCAGAAGGTGGTCGGCTTGCGGCCATGGCAAACTGTCCGGGCAGGCTTTTCGCCGTGTCACGGACCATTTTGCCGTTGTCAGCAAAATGTTTCGTGGGCATAACAATCTCGAAAGAGTCGATGTCGAGGGCTAAGCGGCTCAACCACCGCAACCGCGAAGTGGTTGCGGTGTGGCTTGAGCCAGCGGCCTCGATGTCGTACTGCTCTTTCGTGGTGGCCGTGGCCTCTTTGTGCGCGTGGCACGAAGCACCCATCAATGCTATCAGCAAAGCCGCCAGCATTGTGATGAGCGCGAAGCGATATGTGATGAGTGGCTTCATTTGGCGAAAAGTGATTTGATGGCGTCGACGTGGAGTGTGGCGATGGTCTCTTTCCCCGCTTGTGAGGAAAGGAACTCCACGTCGTCGCGGTTGTCCTGGAACAGGTTCTCTGTGAGCACGGCGGGGCAAAGCGTGTTGCGCAGCACGTAGTAATTTGCCTTCCAGTGCCGTACTGTCGGTATGGCGCGATTGCCTTTCAAGCCACGGCTTATTGCGAGCTCGCAGAAAGTCGTGGCGAGCCGTGTGCTCACCGGGGAGCAGAGCGGTGCGACAAACACCGAGAAACCTCTCGCGTTGTGCCACTTGCCGTCGGCTCCGGCGGCGTTGACGTGTATGCTCACGTAGACGCAGTTCTCCTTGCCGAAGCGTGCGCAGATGCCGTTGACGTACTTGCAGCGCAGCCTGAGTTCGGTGCCTTGCGGCGCGGGCACCTCGTCGGCCGGCATATCGACGAATACCGTGAGCCCCTCGGCCTCAAGCCGTGGCTTGATTAAAGCCACGACGTCTCGGCTGAAGCGGTATTCCCGGAACTTTTGGTCGGGGGAGCATTTCCCCGGCACGTTGCTGCCGTGCGCCGTGCCGAGGATGATGACCTTGTTAGGGCTCATAGAGTGCTACGGTTTGATTCACATGGTTGTATTCCACACCGCTGTTCATGTCAGCAATTTTGATTACGTCTGCCGTGGCACTTTCGATTTTCATCTGGCTGAATGTGATGACATCATCGCAACCGTCTTCTTTGAAGATGTGCTTCATAATGTACAGCGGCATGATTCCGTTTCCTAAAGCCTCGTACACCTCGTCGTGCGACGTGTCTACTTCGTAAGTGGTGACACTGCCTTCCTGCGTTTCGGTCACGTGGACCACGAGCACAGGTGAGCTGCCGTTGTTCTCATTATTTTGCTCCTCTTCGTTTAAGGTTGCAAGTTTGTAAGATTTATTATTAAAGTCAATAGCGAAGTATTCATCGAGAATGATGTCTTCACTAATAGTTAGATAGATGATGCTGTTTAAATCGTTGTATTCAACGATGTTCGCTCCTGTATTTCTCCATATTGAAAGCTCCCCTGTCTGCTTAGCTATGGCAAGGATGATTTCCGCTAGTTCGCTATTGTTTATTTGTTGTTCTGTTGTGTCGGTGTTATGTTGATTGAATGCGAAATAAATGCCTTCATTCAGTCCGAATTTTGCATAACGCTGCCCTCTATAATTCGCTTCAAGATATCGATCGCCATTTTGTTGCAAATTGATAATGAAATCTAGATGTTCATCAATGTTGTCAATGTTCAACGATCCGACCTTGTCAAACGAGAAATTGGTTATTTCCTTTGCCTGTTCAAGCGTGATTAACGTGCCGGCAGAAATAACCTTTTGTTTCTGTGCGGGAATAGCGGCATTTTTCGGAAGTCCGATTTTTGTAAGCTGATTGTTGTGTTTTTCAATGAAGAATTGCTCGTTATAGACTAAGTCTTCGCCGATTTTGAGTATAATAGCATTTTCATAAGTTTTCACAAGAAATTGCTCACCCGAGGGACCTTGCCAGTTATAGATTTCAAGCTTGCCTGTCTGTTGTGCGATTTCAAGCAGTATTTCTGCAAGCTTTGCTTTGCCTTGGTCAGAATCTGAATAATTTTCTTCTACAGAATCACTTACTGGTGCTATAAATGGGACGTAGTTTTCTTCTTCTTTTACATATTGCCACCATAATCTACCATTATATGCATACTTCAAAATTTGATTTTTATATTCATCAATGTTAACTTCAAAGCTTGAATAAATGCTGAAATGTTCATTAAAGTATAATTTGGTGACCTTTTTGAAGTCGAAGTCCTCGATAGCGTGGGCCTGTGCCAGTGTGATTTCTGTTCCTGCTGGAATGACCTCACGTTGAACAAATGGGATAGCGGCGTCCTCGGGCAGCTTGGCCGAGAAGTCGTGCATTTTTCCGTCGCTGCCTTTGTAGCGCACTGAGCGTTCACCGTTTTTGGTGACCTCTTGCGGTTTGATGTTTTTTACTCTTGTTTTCATTTGTAGGAAATTTATTAAGTGAAACAATTAATTATTTTCGTTTGTTTGTGCCTGGCTCTCCCTGCGGTCCAGTTCTTTTTTTATCTCATTCCTGGCGTAAAGCGCGAGGCCGAACACGCCGGCGACGAAAGCGATGGCCTCGCCCACGTAGGCGAGGACGCTGCCGTGCACCTCGCTCAGCTCCGCAAAGCTCCACACCGCGAGCGCGATGGCGCTGGCAAGCATGGCGAGTGCGCTTCCGTACTGTACCCAGTCCTTTGTTTTCTGTTTCATGTTATATATCGTTATGCGTGAAAGTCCTTGTGCCGTCTGTGAGCGTGACGGTGGCGTTTCGGTTGTCGTATGCGTTAGCCAGTGCCGCCGTCACGTCGCTGCTGGCCACGGCAGCGTCAAAGGCCGTGGCGTGCAGCGTGAGCGTGAGCGATAGCGCCGGGTAGGCATTGTTCACAAGTTTATTGCAGTTGTTGCATATAAACGCGACTGTAGCCGGTTTGAGGCTGGGACATGCGGCAAACGTCAGGCCGACGCGAAGTCCTGCGAGGCTGATTTCTTCCAGCGCGTCGGCGCGCGTGAACATGCCGCTGACGTTAGCCGCGTCGGTGATAGCGTCCATGAGGATGACGCCAAAAACCTTTTTGAGTTTTTTGGCATTATTGAACATGTCCCGTGCGTCTGTGACGCGGGGTGCGAAAGTGATGCCGTTGCTCATGTTGGCGAGGTCTTGCGTCAGCACGATTGTTTCCATGTCAGCGTATGCGAACATGCCGACAGCCGATGTATATAGCTTCGATATATTGGCTGACCACACGACGGTGCTGTTTTTCGGCTTGTACGGAAAAAGGTTCGTCCGGGCTTTCGTCCCGCGGAACCGTCCGTCCCATGTTTGCGAGATGCGGAAGTCGTGACTCTCCACGAAAATGTCGTCCATCTGCGCGTCGGTGATGTCGGTGAGGCCGTTCAGCGACCACCGTTGCGTGGAGCTGTCCCACACCGCCCCGAAGGCGGTGTAGAGGTCGCTCTTTAGCTGCGAGACGAGGGCGGACGCGTCGGCCTTGCCGGCCATCGTTATTTGCAACGCCGATAGCTGTCCCTCGTGATTGTTCGCTTTTTGTTTCGTGTTAAATAGGTCTTGATAGTTGTTTGGGGTCATCACGCCCGCTTGTCCAGCTGTGGCTGATGGCACCTGAATTGAGAACAACACCGACCCGTTGCGCTTAAAGTTTAATAGCACCCGCATTGAATCCACCGTAACAAACGCATTGTTAGGCGAATCGTTGGCGGCCAACTGGCCGGCCTCAACTTCGTCTATCAACGACAAAAATAGTTGCCCCAAACGCAATGCCGTGTTTTCACCCTCTTCTGTCGCGTCGCGAACAACAGCCGCTGCGCTTCTCAATTCGTCTATTGTCATAGTTATATCTGTTTTTGTTGCAAATTTACGTCTAAGTCCGAACTCACAAAAAGACATCACCGGGCGATGGCTTTGCGTGTATCTTCGAGTGACCTCAAAGATTTCTCACGATGAATCGTCGGTTGTCCATAAGTGCATCACACAGCACGGCAGCCGCTTGTTCGCCCACCATGTGCGCCATGGCCTCTTTTAGTTTCATGATAGATGCATATAATTTGCGGTTGAGCCAGTCTCGTTTTTCGCGTGGGAAGCCACTGGTATATCCTCCTCCCCATGCAGGGCCCACCTTGCGTGGCACGTCAAGTCTGTGTTCATGTCGGTAGTCAGCACCCAGGAAGGGCAAGTCACCACCGTTGCCGTGGGTGTAACCATAACCCACACCCGAAGCTTGATAGACACCATAAGCCAAAAATCTAAATATAATGCTGGCAGCAAGGCCGTCGTGAGTGACATCTTCGGTAAAAGACTCCATCAGTGCACCGGTGCAACGAATATTATAAAAGCTCAATCTGTCTTTCCAAATCTGCACCATCATCTTCGCCCAGTTGTCAACCCATAGTTGCTGCTGGCGTTCTATCTCCTGTCTGTTCAGTTCTGCCATTCCTTTGCGTCAAATGTTAGGTCGATAGGCTCGGCGACCTCTATCATGAAGTAGAGACCGGTGCAGCCGTTCAGAAAGTATTGCCCAAGCTCACGACTCAGCACGCTTTCAGTACGCAGATACACCATATCATTGCTCAATGCGTCTTCGTCGATGAGCATACGAGTGAGCAGCTGCTGAAAGAGCATGCGGCATTTGCCCAGGGCACTCTCATAGCTTGCCATGTCTTTTATTGAATAGCGGTGCATAAGGAACACCGTGATGGTGCGCTTATTGAACCAGCCGCCGTTACGTCCTCTGAAGGTGGCACCGTCGTTGGTGTCATCAACACAGAAGAATGCGCTCGCCGTGCGGAACTGCTGCAGCGGTCCCTGCAGCGTCTCGATGCCCGAGCAGGTGCAAAACTTGAATTCCTCGCTCTGGGCGAGCAGGTTCTGCTCCCATAGCCCACGGAAGTAGGCGATATAGTCAAATAATGTCTTGGCGTTCATTTCTTTTTCATTTTACGGTTGAACTCGTCGGCTTCTTTGGCTTTCGCGTCAAGCTCGGTCAACGCACGCCAAGTGTCGATGTTTAGGATTTCTTCTTCTTTGGTCACATCGCCGCCGGTCAAGGCGCGTATCTGGTTGTTCATCACTTCCATCATGTCGGGCACACCGCTACCCTCGCTGGGTTTGAAAAAGTTTGGGAATAGCGTGCTGAAGATCGTTTTCACCTGTGCCCACCACTGGATCACCAGCAGCTGCTCCCACACGGCAAGTTTCTTCTGTAGCCCCGGATAAAGCAGTGTGGCAAGGTGCTGCACGGCTTCTTCTTTCTGACTCTGCAAGATGCCCTGATAGCAGTTCTCGCATTGCAGATAGGTGGTGAACGGCACACCGTGCAGCTTCGCTGGCAGGGCACCGGCACCATGCAAGGTGTCGAGCCTCACAGGTACACCGCCCGGCTCATCCAGCCAGCTCAACCCGTCGAGCAGCCCCGGCAACAGTTCGGGGTCAAGGGCGAACTTTTGAGGCTTCTTGCCGCCGGTCGGCACCGTGCACACCCACGCTCGCTCCTCTCGACGCTTGATTTTAAGCCCAGTGAGATGAAGCAGCACGGCGAACTTCGCCTGGTGAGGCTCGCCGTGGCGCGCCCGGCACCGCAGCACCATCGCCAGCTCGCCTTGCGTCAGCTCACCCCATGACTTCGGCAACTCAAAGTTCAGGGCGTTGCGCTCAGCCGAAAAAGTAACACGGGTCATCTTTCTCGTTCTTGTAGGGTTCAAACGTGTTGGCGGCGTAGGCACTGGAGTTGGCGTAGGTCGGGAAAGTCCTTATATTGCCGTCAAGCCACTCCACAAGTTTCTTCACGTGGAAGTGTGCCATCGCTTTGTCTTCGGTCACATCTGCACCGATGGTCATCAGTATCTTGTGGATGGCGGTGCTCTGCTCCGTGGTGGCGGTACGCAACCGCACGGCATCGCACAATTCATCAAAGAACTCCGGCGAGATGCAATGCTTAATCTTCGCCTCTGCCGCCGATATCTTCGGGCGCAGCTCGTCAAGTGTCGAGCGGTGGCCATTAGGCACTGCAAAGTATACCAGCTGCTGCCGTCCGTTCCACACCAGTGAGCGGAACGCCGCTGTGGCGGTGTAGGTGTTCACCCATTGTTGGTTACCACGCAGGTAGTCCAGCAGGTCATCGATGGAGTCATCAAGCGAGAACTGCACCTGCTGGCGCAAGCGGTTTACACGCTCGCTGCTTGCTGGTGCTTGGTTCTGGTTGCTCACCACGCCGAAGCCGTTCTCCGTGAGCACCAGGTCAAGGTGTGGAATGGCGGTCTTGTAAGCGGCAAGGCATGCCATGCGGTTGCAAAGGTTCAGCAGCGTCAAGTCTTGGTCGCGTACATCGTAGAGGTCTGCACCCAGCAGCGACTTTACGTCTGCCTCGCCTTCGTCCAGGTGACCGGCTATCCGCTCAAATAATGTGTCGTCGGGCATCACCGCACTCGGCACATAGTATTCAAATTCATCACGCGTCATTGTTGTTGTCATTATCTTTGTTCAACGAAATTAATTTGGCATCGGTCTTTTGGTCAAGAGTGGTGAGCATGATCAGCGGCACATCGGGCACTGCACGGTTTTGCCAGCCGTTGAAGTAGATGATAACATGGTGTACTTTCATCATGATATCATGCCACGACTTTTCGAGCGACTGCTTGAGTGTAAACAGCTCACGCTTGTCGCTTCCGCTGTTGTTGCTCTGACTCTTGCCAGGTGTTGCGCCAACGAGGTTGGGATGGATGTTGTCGCCATAGCAAGTCATGTTGGCGGCTTCTTGGATGTCTTCTGACCAGTCACCGCCTTCCTTGCTCGCGTCAATGAGGTTGATGCGCACCATGCGGTTCTCTTTGCCGTTGGGGTCGATATAGTAGCCCGTAATCCATACCTTGCCGCTGTTCTCGATGCCAGCGACAAAGTTCTTGATGTTCTCTTTCTCCTTCTTGATGCGCTCCTGCTGCTTCAGCGGGTCGGTGATGTTCTCCTCGTCGCAGATGTTATACCAGTAGTCACGATGCACTTCCACCTGGTACTTCACCGAGGCATGGTTGCGCAGCTTCGCTTTCTTGCCGCAGCCGATGAGTTTCTTGATGTCGAACCAGTCGCCGCGGAAGATGGCGGTGTAGTACGGCACAGGGTAATATTGTAGCCCCGGTGTCGGGAAGCGCATCAGCACGGCAAACTTGCGGTTCTTGGTTCGCTCCTTGGTCAGACCATCCCAACCAGGGGCACGCCCCATCAGCACCTCGAGGTGCCCGAGAGGATCTTTCTCGTCTAGCAGTTGAATCACCTCGATATCCTTTGCCTCCAAACCACGCTGCGCACGCCAGTTGGCATAGAACACATGGTTGATGCGCCCACGGCTGTCGGCTTTCTCAAAGCGGCAGTAGCACGCCTCTTTGTGGCGCACCTGCACAATCTTCTTCCCGTCGCGACTCAGGATGATCACTGCCACGGCATAGAAGAAATATTTCATGTCGGTGGCTTGCTCCAGGAAGAACTCAGGCAACGAGTTCTGGAACATCCAACGGCTCACCTCCGCGTCGGTGGTCGGTGCGCCGGTCGTCGGGTCATTGTAGCGCAAGCCGTTGCCGTAGCAGGTCAGCACGTTGAACAGCTTGTTTTGGCTCATAATCTCATCCTCGCCAATCAGCTTTATAATCTCAAACGGCAGCTGGTCATCGGCACCAAAAGGCACATATTGGTATTTGCCGCCAAACTGCGGCAGGTTGCGCACTGCTGGCAAGCCGTCCTCATCGAAGATGTCGGCACTGCTGCCCACCTCGCTCATCAGCGCGGCAACCTTGCTCTTGCCCACAGTGAAAATCTCACTCTTGGGTAATGGAAAGTTTTCTCTGTTCATCGGTATATCGTCATGTTGTTAATCTCAAACAGCGTCACGTCGCGGAACTCACGCACCAGCTGGCTCTCCGGGAGGCGTATGCGGTGCGTGCCTTTGCGCCAGTGGCCACCGATGCACGTCACACCCTTGTATTCGAGGATGTCGCCCGTGCTCAGTTTCCACACGCGCAGGTCACAAGGATAGCCGGCTTCAAGCAGCACAATGGCATCCTTGATGTGGATCACGCCTTTAGTTGTAGGTCTCATCGAAGGTCTCGTCAAACAGTCGTGGCAACCGCACCGCCTTGAGCTTGGCGCTCCACAGCGAGGCACGTCGCCAGGTGAATGTAAAGTCGGCTATCTCATTGTCGGCGGTGCTGTGCTTCACATCTACCGCAGTGACCACAATAGCGTCAGTCGCCACACCACTCTCCAGCAAGTAGATGTCCTTCGAGCGGGCAAGGTCACGAGCCAGGGCTACGCCACTGGGACGCAAAGGACCAGTCCAGCTTTTGAACACCGCAGTTTCTTCAAGGTTGTAGAGCTTCATCGCTCCGTTCACCATTGCCGTCTCACGCGTGTATTCGGGAGCGTCCTCGGTCATGCCCGAGAAGTAGATGGCTTCCCAGGCACCGAAGCTGTTGCGCAGCAGCATGGCACGCTCTGCCGTCGGCAGCGTGGTCACACGGTAGCGCATGGTGCGCTCTCCGGCGGTGATACTGTAAGCCACCAGTGCGCCCAGCGTGGTATCGACAAACTGTGCCGCGCTCACGTCGAGCTCGCACACCGTGCCAGCCGTGACCGTGCCGCTCACGCTCTTGTTGGCGGTGACAATCGCCTCGCCATCCCAGTAGCTGCACACGGCTATCACCGTCGGCAGCGTCGACTCGATAGGAAGCAACGTCAGCAGTTCTTTGCGCTCCAGCGACGTGTCGCGCTCGCTCATCACGGTGCTCAGGAAGAAACTCGGCAGGAAGGTAGCGGCACCCTCGCTCACTTCGAAGCTGCTCTGCACCACATGCACCGTCTTGCTGGTGCTGCCCACAGTGATGGTGAAGTCGGCGGTAACACCCGATATCAGGGGCATCAGCAGCCGTGCGAGGTGGTAGATATGCACCGCACCGCCCACTGGCGTGTAGTTGCCATTGATCAGCACATTGTTTGACGCGTCGATTATCGACACATCAACAGCCGTGGCGGTGGTCACGGCGATGATGTCAAGCTCGGTCACAAAGTGCCAGCTGCTTATGTCTGCAAAATTAATCATGACGCAAAGTTACAGGACTGCAACCAATGCTAAAAAGACGAGTTAGCCATCACGATGAATACGACCATCAGGATGAAGGTTCAGGTATCTTTGTTGTTGTAAGTCGTGATTATACTCGCCCCGACACAAATCAGAACAGAATTGCTTGGTGGCGGTGCAGACAAAGCCCTCGGCTTCAAGTTCTTTTCTCGTTGGTTTGTGCAAATAGTGGATCATACCACGACCACAATAGTCGCAACTGACTTCGAAATACCGCACTATCATATCAATAATGATTTGAAATTCTAGTCTATTTAGCGGAAGCTGAGCGCTCGCGCAGCTCGGCGATGAATCGTTTCACACTCGGGCAGGTGGATGGGTGCTGCCGTCGGCTGTCGCGTTTGCCACATGCCGTGCAATAGCGACACAGCACACGGGCAAGCACGCTCGGAGCGACGGCAAAAAGCGTCTCATCTTTTACGTTTCTTTTCATC
>JAGCUP010000013.1 GCA_017962765.1 Muribaculaceae bacterium
GGCTGGCGACAAGGCAGGTGCCGTGGCATGGCTCAAACGCGCCGAGGGGCTGGCCTCCGATGGCGGCTTCACATTCGATTTGGCATTCTCGAAGCTGCGTATGGCGAAAATCTTGCAGGCGCAGTTCACGCAAGACAGCGTACCGTTGCTTAAATATAAGGAGGCTGTACCGCTGTTCCGCGCCACTGGCCATTACGAGTATGAATGTGCGTGCTTTACCGAAGTAGGCACGCTTTACCGCACGAAAGACCTCGATAGCGCGTGGCATTATCTGAACGCGGCGCAAAAGATTGCGCTTGAGCTTGGCGACAGCACGCGCATTTATAATATTCGCGGTTTCATGTCCGGTTATTATTATATGTTGGGCGACTATGCCAAGGCGAAGGACGTGGCGGTGATGACGCTGCGCGAGGGTGCACACTATATGTCACCCAATCCGCTGAGCCACACATGGGTGAATGCATCGTTCGCATACGCTCAGCTGGGCAACCGCGATTCGGCCCTGTACTATATCGAGCACAAGCCTCGCGCCGATGCGGCGCAAGACGAGATGTTCCGCTGCATGACCTTGAAATACTTGGCCGAGAAAGAGGGGAACTTCGAGGAATATGACCGCAATGCCGAGCGCAAGAGCGAACTCGCCGATTCCATCCTGCTGAACACGTTGCAGACGCAGCTGCGCGAGGTGGAAGCGCGCTATGACCGCTCGCGGGCCGAGCTCAACGCCGTGTCGTGGCGCAACAAGTTCCTCGTGGCGACGCTGCTGGCCGTGGCGCTCCTGGCGACACTGGCCCTCGTTGCCTACCGCCTGCTCACACGCGAGCGTCGCAATCGCGTGCAAATCGCCACGCTACAGACCGAACTGCAGTCTCTCTCGCGCTATGTGGCCCTCCACGAGGGTCTCAACGCCGAGTTGCGCGAGGCATTGTTGTGTGAGCTTGCCGCCGACCAGGAAATGTTGCTCGACTATTACACGGTGGGGAAGGTTCCCAAGACCTACCACCACAAGATGGAAGAGCGGATGCGCTCACCGCAGTTCAGCGACACCCTGTGGCAAAGCATCCTCACCATCGCCGATAGTGAACACGACGGCTTTGTGACGCGCTTGCGTGAGGCTTTCCCGCAGCTTCGTGAGGAAGATGTACGCTTCCTCGTCCTGGAGCGTTGCGACTTCTCACGCGAGTTTGTCAAGTTCTTGTTAGGCTACGACAACGCCCGCTCGGTCGATACGCGTCGCGCGCGACTTGCCCGTCGCATGGGCCTCGACGAGCCGCTGCGCAAGTGGCTCAAAAACTTTTAACCCGAAATCTTTCGCGAAACCTAATGACCGACTTGAGTTATCGCGTTTGCTCTCTTGCACACAAAACGGTCCCGGCTTTTGAGAACCGGGACCGTTTTTGCGGTGCGCATTATGAATCATGCGTTGGTGATGAGCGTGCCGGTGCGGCCCTGGAGAGCCTCGCGGGCTTTCTCGAGCGAGGTGATGAGGGCGGTGCCGCCGGCCTCGACAAACTGCAGGCACGATTCCACCTTGGGCAGCATGCTGCCGGGCGCAAAGTGTCCTTGCTTGATGTATTCGTAAGCCTCGGCGGCCGTGAGGCGGTCGAGGTCGCGCTGGTCGGGCTTGCGGTAGTTAATCGACACCTTCTCGACGGCCGTGAGGATGACGAGCATGTCGGCACCCAGGTCGAGGGCCAGGCGTGCGCTGGCGCGATCCTTGTCGATGACGGCGGCTACGCCGGCATAGTCGCCCGCGCCGTTCTCCACGACGGGGATGCCGCCGCCGCCCACGGTGATGACCACCGTACCGGCCTCGACGAGACGCTCTACGACGGGGAGTTCCACAATCTTGACGGGGAGCGGCGAGGGCACCACACGGCGGTAACCGCGTCCGGCATCCTCGACAAAGGTGTAGCCGGTTTCGGCCACGATGCGGTCAGCTTCCTCCTTGTTGTAGAACATGCCCACCGGCTTGGTGGGATGCTGGAAAGCCTCGTCCTTGCCATCGACCACCACTTGTGTCACCACGGTGGCGCAGGCCTTGTCGAGCTTGCGGCGAGCCAGCTCGCGCTGCACGGCTTGCTGCAGGTGATAGCCGATGTAGCCTTGCGTCATCGCGCCACACTCGGGGAAGGGCATGGCTGGCGTGCCGCCGCCGTTACCGGCAGCGAACTCAAACGCCAGGTTCACCATTCCCACTTGAGGTCCGTTTCCGTGCCCGATGACCACGTCATATCCTTCCTCAACGAGGTCGACGATGGTGGCGGCTGTGCCGCTCACCAGCTTCAGTTGCTCCTCGGGGGTCTTGCCCAGGGCGTTTCCACCCAGGGCGATAACCAGTCGTTTTGCCATAGCGTGGACTTATTTGAGGGTAGCGTAGATGACAGCCTTGATGGTGTGCATGCGGTTCTCAGCCTCGTCGAAGACGCGCGACTGCTTGCCACGGAACACGTTATCGGCCACCTCCATTTCCTTCAAGCCGAATTTCTCGTAAATCTCACGGCCAATGGTGGTTTCCAAGTCGTGGAACGAGGGCAAGCAGTGCAGGAAGATGGCGTCGGGGTTGGCCTTGGCCATCATTTCTTCGTTCACCTGGTAGGGGCTCAGGAGCTTGATGCGCTGTTCCCACAGTTCGGCGGCTTCGCCCATCGACACCCAGATGTCGGTGTAGATGACGTCGGCGTTGCGTGCACCTTCGTCCACGTCGTCGGTGAGGGTAATGGTGCAGCCGTTCTCCTTGGCGATTTCGCGGCAGGTGGCCACGAGTTTTTCGTCGGGCATATTCTCCTTGGGTCCGCAAGCTACGAAATTGATACCGAGCTTGGCCGAAACCACCATGAGTGAGTTGGCCACATTGTTGCGGGCGTCGCCCATGAACACCATCTTAAGGCCCTTATAGTAGCCAAAGTTCTCCTCGATGGTAAGCACGTCGGCCAGCATCTGGGTGGGGTGGAAGTCGGTGGTAAGGCCGTTCCACACGGGCACGCCTGCATAGCGGGCGAGGTCTTCGACGATTTGCTGGTCAAAACCGCGGTATTCGATGCCGTCATACATGCGTCCGAGCACCTTGGCGGTATCTTCGAGCGATTCTTTCTTTCCCATTTGCGACGACCCCGGGTCGAGGTAAGTCACGCCGCAACCCAAGTCGTTGCCAGCCACTTCAAACGAGCAGCGAGTGCGTGTCGAGGTCTTCTCAAACAACAGCACGATGTTCTTGCCGGTGAGCCACTTGTGAACGGTTCCCGAGCGTTTCATGCGCTTGAAATCCTTGGCGAGCTCAAGCAAATATTGAATTTCTTCGGTTGAAAAATCGAGTAATTTAAGGAAACTTCTTCCTGATAAACTTCTAGGCATAATAGTTAATTGTTTTTTGATTATAAGTAAAATAGGGGTTAATTGTCAAGTTTAGCTCTCGCGCCACAGCGGCATGCTCATGCAGCGGGGCCCTCCACGTCCTCGCGACAATTCGCTGCTGGGAATCTCAAGCACGTTGAGGCCGCGCTCACGCAGGATGTCGTTGGTGACATTGTTGCGCTCATAGACGACGATGGTGCCGGGCGCTACACACAGCGTGTTTGACCCGTCGTTCCATTGTTCGCGCTCAGCGGTGATGCGGTCGCCACCGCCACACTCGATGAGGGTGACTTCGTCCACACCCAATGCCTCGGCGAGGATTTCGGCGATGGTCTCGCGCTTGCGCGTGATTTTCAGTTGCTCATCCTTCTTACCAGGCATGATTTTGAACACCTCGAGTGGCCCGAGGATTCCCGGGTGAATCATGAACTTATCGTGGTCGATTTGGGTGAACACGGTGTCGAGGTGCATGAAAGCGCGGCTCTCGGGAATGCGTACTGCCAAAATGGTGTCGATAGTGGCGTGCTCGTTGGCAAAGATGTTCTTCGCCAAGCGCTCGATGGCGTCGGGCTCGGTGCGCTGTGAGATGCCCACTGCCAGCGTGTGCTCGTTGAGGTTGAGCACGTCGCCGCCCTCGATGTGGAAGGGCCGCGTGCGGTCGTAGTAATGCTCCACGTCCTTGAAATCGGGGTGGTAGCGGAAGATGTAGTCGGCATAGATGGTCTCGCGGCAGCGCGTTGTGGAGAACATGCGGTTGATACCCACGCCTGTGCCGATACTCTCAAAGGGGTCGCGCGTGAAGTAGAGGTTTGGCATGGGGTTTACCACGATGCGGGTCTCGCCGTTAACCATGTCGGCCAGCGAGTTGCGGATGTGGTGCTTGCTGCGAGGCAGCTCGTGGAGGTAGATGCCCTCCATGGTCTTGAGCACCAACTCCTTGCTCGACTCGATATCGCTCAAGAAGTCGTAAATCACGTCGTGGTACTTGGTGGCGCGCACGCCGGCTTCGGCGATGAACTGGCGCAGGAAGGTGTCCTTGATTTCGGGGTTGATGTCAAGCACCTGGGCCATGTAGTCTTCCAGGTAAACGACTTCCACGCCGTTGTTGCGCAACACTTGCGAGAAGGCGTCGTGCTCCTCCTGTGCTACTTTAAGGTAGGGGATGTCGTCGAAGAGCAGTTCTTCGAGGGTGTTTGGGGTGAGGTTGAGCAGTTCCCTTCCGGGCCTGTGCAACAGCACTTTTTTGAGCGGTTTTATCTCGCTCGTCACATGAATTCCTTTCATGAAATTATATGGTTTTGTTAGAGGTTATGCTAATAGTAGAAAATCAGGGAACAAAGGTAAGCAATTTTAGCGGAACAAACCTTATCTTACCGCAATTTTTTGTCCTTGCAGGCTCACCTGAGGAAGGGATTGGTCGCGGCTTCGGTGCCCACGGTTGAAGTATCTTCGTGGCCCGGTGCAATAAGGGTGTCGGACGGCAGGGTGAGGATTTTCTCCTTGATGGACGTGATGAGCAGGTCGAAGTCGCCACCGAAGAGGTCGGTGCGCCCTATAGAGCCACGGAAAATAGTGTCGCCGGTAAGCACCAGATTGCTCTGCGGCACGTAGAACGAAAGGCCGCCTGGCGAGTGTCCGGGTGTTTCCAGTACTTCGATGGGTTCTTCTCCCAGCATGATGGTGTCGCCTTCCTTGAGAATGCTGTCAACGGAAAGGGGTTCCATATCCATCCAGTCGAAGCCGAAGATTTGGGCTTGATAGGGTAGGGATGTGGCGAGCGGCTCTTCCCTTTCGGCGGCATACACTTTCACGCCATAGTGTACAGCCTCGTGGCGCGCAGCCACAGCGTGGTCAAAGTGCGCATGGGTGAGGAGCACGTGGGTGATGCGCAGTTGGTTGTCGGCGATGAAGGCATCGACGGTCTCATGTTCTTGCGGCTTAATCATTCCCGGGTCCACGATAATGGCATCGCCGCCCTTCTCGTGCCACAGGATATAGGTGTTCACGGCAAAGGGGTTGAGTATAAATCGGGATACTTTCATAGAGGCAGATATACTATTTTCTTTGTTTGGAAATATTCTTCGTCGAAGTAGTTGGTCAGTTCATCGACGAGCACTTGTTTCTTGAATGGGCGAAGTTCCTCACTCAGGTCACCGCCCTTAAGGCAGATAACGCCGTTGGGCATCGCGTTGCGGCCTGTGCGGTCGATGAGACGTCGCACCAGCGGCACCATCTCAGGGAAAGGCATCACGGCGCGGCTCACTACGAAGTCGAAGCACCCTTTCACCTCCTTGATGTCGCCGTGCTGTACGGCCACATTCTTGAGGTCGGCGCGTTCGGCCACGTCGGCGGCTACGCGCAGCTTTTTGCCCACGCGGTCAACGAGCAGGAACGACACTTCGGGGAAGAGCAGCGCGAGGGGCACGCTGGGGAAGCCGCCTCCGGCCCCCAGGTCGAGGATGCGCGTGCCCGGAGTGAACTGAAGGAATTTTGCGATGGCCATCGAGTGCAACACGTGGTTCACTTCCAGGTTGTCGATGTCTTTGCGCGAGATGACGTTGATTTTCGCATTCCACTCGGGATAGGCCTCAAGGAGCACCTGCAGTTGCTGGCGCTGCCGCTCGCTCAGTTGTGGAAAATATTTAAGGATGTGCTCCATGTGGTCCTAAAAGCGGTTTAGTACTCTGTTCTCGAGGTCATAGTACTTGAGCTGCTCGAAAGTGAGGTGAATCTTGGGCTCGCCGATGGTGGCCACAGCCAGCGTGTTCGGCTCGTAGCACCAGGTGATGCCGTCCTGCGTGAAGAAGAAGTTGTTACTCACGTCCACGATGGGCAGGTTGAAATAGCCCATGTCGTTGAGTTGGTCTTCGCTCGTGGCCTCGTTTTGAGCCATCAACTGACTGGTGAGCAAGGCAGTGATGTCGTCGATGTGCACGTCTTTGAACATGCGGTTCACCTCCACGAGTGCCATTGCTTCGAGGTCGAGGTTAAAGTAGCGGTGGATGCGTGACGTCTCGCGGCCGTTCTTCGTCATGATTTCCTCGCGACACAGCGTGAGGATGCCGTGCGAATTGTATTGTGTGGTTACGTTGACTGTTGTCGAAATGCTATCGACATCGGCGAGTTCGTCATCATCGAATAGCGTACTGTCGGCAGGCGCTGTCATCGCCACCTCGGGTGTGTCGCCCAGAATGATGGAGCGGCCGTAGAGCGTGATAGCCTCTTTCACACCCACGCTGTCGGGTGCGTCGAGCACCACCTGTGCGTATAGGCTTTGCAGGTGGTCGGTCGTTTTATCGTCTTTGTAGTGCTTGGGGTAGGCCACCTTGAGGGTGACTTGCTGGCGGCACACCTCCCCGTTGCTCTTGGTAAAGGCGCTAGTGAGCGACAGCGTGTCGGTGGTCATTGTCACGGTGTCGCTGTGGCCGTCTTTCGTCGTGCACCCCGTGTGCATCACGCCAGTGATGACCATTACGGCCACTGCCGCGATGGCGACAAGTATAGCAATCAGTTTATGTTTCATCTCGGGTCCCAATTTTATATTCAAGGTGTAAAGGTAGTGCTTTTCTTTGAACCCCGCAAATAATTTGAAATAAATGGGGGATTTCTTGGGGAATAGGGTGAAATGGACTATCTTTGCAGAATACAAAAAATCAAGTAAATAACACAAGTATGAGAACAAGAATATTTTCCCTACTCGTTGTGGTAGTGGCTGCTGCAATTACAGCCAGCGCCTACGACTTCAAGGTGAACGGCCTGTGCTACAACAAGAACAGTGACGGCAGCAGTGTTACGGTTACTTATGAGAGAGCAACTCAGCCGCGCTACGCCAGCCTCAGCGGTGCCGTAACCATCCCTGCCAGCGTGACCTACAGTAGCAAAACTTATAAGGTGACTGCAATTGACGCAAAAGCATTTTTGCATTGCACCGGAATCACATCGGTGACCGTCCCATCCTCAATCACGTCAATTGGACAATATGCCTTCATGGAGTGTTACGGTCTGACTACGGTGAATTGGAACGCGGTAAGCTGCCAAGAAGGTGATGATGGATTCATTTCTGGTTGCTTCACCAGTTGTACCAGCCTCAAGTCGTTCGTCTTTGGTAGCGGAGTGAAAAAAATCCCGGCCGGATTGTGCTATAATCTCGACACGCCAAATTTGACCTCGGTCACCATTCCCAACACGGTGACCGAAATAGGCCGACAAGCGTTTTACAACTGCACGGGATTGACGTCGGTAACTATCCCGGCTGCGGTCACCGTTTTTGGAAATTACGCCTTCTCGGGCTGCACGGGCTTGACTACGGTGAACTGGAACGCGACAAACTGTGGGGATAATGGAACATATCCTTCACCTCGATTTGAAGATTGTACCAGCCTCAAGACGTTCAACATTGGCAGTAGCGTGAAAAGAATCCCTTCAGGGTTGTGCGAAAGTATCAAAAGTTTGACCTCGGTGACCATCCCCAGTTCAGTGACCGAAATAGGACAGCAAGCATTTTCCAACTGCACAGGATTGACAAAGGTTACCATCCCAGCCTCGGTCACCACATTCGGCAGTTTCGCCTTTGAAAAATGCACCGCTTTAACGACGGTGAACTGGAACGCCACAAGTTGCACTGATAATAGCTTTTCTTCTCGATTTGAAGGTTGCACCAGCCTCAAGTCGGTAGTCTTTGGCAGCGCTGTGAAAAGGATTCCTTCGGGGTTGTGCAGCGATTTGACGTCCTTGACCTCGGTTACCATTCCCAGTTCAGTAACCGAAATAGGACAATATGCTTTCAGCAACACCGGCTTGACGAGCGTGACCGTTCCCGCTGCACTTACGCTTATGGGCGATAATGCCTTCAGCGACTGCGCGGCCTTGACGACTGTGAACTGGAACGCAACAAGTTGCAAAGATAATACCGATAATACAGGTTACACTCGATTCACCGATTGCACCAGCCTCAAGTCGTTTGTTTTCGGCAGCAGTGTGAAGAGAATTCCGTCCGAGCTGTGCTACAATCTATCAGGTTTGACCTCGGTCACCATCCCCAATGCTGTGACTGAAATAGGACAATTCGCTTTTTCCTACTGCGCGGGTCTGACCACAGTCACTATGGGCACGGGAGTCAAAACAATTGGCAATGGCGCGTTCAAAGAGTGCACGGCTTTGAACAAAGTCAATACCACCGACATGGCAGCATGGTGCGGCATCGCCTTCGGCGACAACTACAGTAACCCGCTGAACCATGCTAAGAACCTATATCTCAGCGGTACCAAGGTCACTAATCTTACAATTCCGAGTACTGTGACGGGCATTAAGGCTTACACCTTTTATAATTGCACATCGATGACCAAGGTGACTGTCCCCAGCTCGGTGACCTCGATTGCCGCCTCGTCTTTCACAGGGTGCTCGGCTCTCGCCACGGTAGTGTGGAACGCGGCCTCCTGTGCCAATTTCACCACAAGCAGTGCGCCGTTCAGGGGTTTGTCTGCCATCAAGACATTCACCTTCGGGAGCACGGTGACGAAGATTCCCGCTTACCTGTGTTATAATCTCAAAGGTCTCACCGCGGTCACCATTCCCGCCGCTGTGACCTCGATAGGCTCGTCGGCATTCACGGGCTGCACGGCCTTGGCCACAGTGACATGGAACGCGACTAATTGTGCCGACTTTTCCTCCAGCAATGGGCCGTTTCAGGGTCTGAGCAGCATCAAGACCTTCACTGTCGGAAGCGGCGTGACGAAGGTTCCCGCCTACGTGTGCTATGGCCTCTCGGGTCTCACCACAACGACCATTCCAAGTTCGGTAACCTCGATAGGCACCAATGCCTTCGCGAGTTGCTCGGCACTCGCCACGGTGAACTGGAACGCGGCCTCTTGCGCCGACTTTACCTCAAGCGTCCAGCCATTTAAAAGTCTGACCAGCATCAAAACTTTTACTTTCGGGAGCACGGTGACGAAGATACCCGCCTACCTATGCAATGGTCTCACGGGCCTTACGGCACTCACCATTCCCACTTCGGTGACCTCGATTGGCGCCTCGGCCTTCGCTGGTTGCACAGGGCTAACCAAAGTCAATACTACTGACCTTGCCGCATGGTGCAAAATCACCTTCGGCAACAATACGGCCAACCCGCTGTATTGTGGCAAGAACCTGTATCTGAGCAACAGCAAGGTAACTAGCCTTACGATTCCCTCCACAATAACTGCCGTCAAGGACTATGCGTTCAATAACTGCACGTCGGTCACGCAATTGACCATTCCCCAATCGGTAACCTCGGTCTCGACCTCGGCATTTACTGGCTGTACCGCCATCACATCGGTGTCGTGGAACTCGCCTTCGTGTCCCGACTTCACTTCAAGTGCCCAGCCATTCAAGGGACTGACGAATATCAAGACGTTCTCTTTCTTGGGTAGCGTGAAGAAGGTTCCGGCTTACATCTGCTATAATCTCACGGGCCTCACCACGGTGACTATCCCCAGCTCGGTGACCTCATTAGGCACCTCGGCCTTTGCTGGCTGCACGGGGCTTGCGACGGTGAACTGGAATGCAGCCTCCTGCGGCGACTTTACATCGACCACCCTGCCGTTCAAGGGTTTGACCAGCATCAAAACGTTCACCTTCGGCACTACGGTGACGAAGATACCCGCCTTCCTGTGCAACGGTCTCACGGGTATCACTGCAGTCACTATCCCCACATCGGTGACCTCGGTGGGCTCTTCGGCTTTTGCGGGTTGCACTGGCTTGACCAAAGTCAACACCACAGACCTGGCGGCATGGTGCAAAATCACTTTTGGCGGCAACACGGCCAATCCGCTGTACTGCGGCAAGAACTTGTACCTGAGCGACAGCAAGGTGACCAACCTGACGATTCCCTCCACAATAACCGTCATCAAGGACTACTCATTCAACAACTGCACGTCGGTCACGCAACTCACTATTCATAAGTCGGTGACTTCGGTTTCGACCTCGGCCTTCACGGGTTGTACTGCCTTGGCGACAGTGAACTGGAATGTGGCCTCTTGCGGCGACTTCACCTCAAGCGCGCAGCCATTTAAGAGTTTGACTAATATTAAGACGTTCACCTTCGGCACTACAGTGACGAAGATTCCCGCCTACCTGTGTAATGGCCTCACGGGCATCACCGCCGTGACTATTCCCGCTTCAGTGACTTCGGTGGGTGCTGCGGCCTTCGCGGGTTGCACGGGCTTGACCAAAGTCACCACCCCCGACCTGGCCGCTTGGTGCAAAATTACCTTCGGCGGTAATACGGCCAACCCGCTGTACTATGGAAAAAATCTGTACCTGAGCGACAGCAAGGTAACCAACCTGACTATTCCCAGTACGATTACCGCCATCAAGGACTATGCGTTTAATAATGGTACATCGCTTACGCAACTTACTGTTCACAAGTCGGTAACCTCGGTTTCGACCTCGGCTTTCACTGGGTGTACCGCATTGGCGACGGTGAACTGGAATGCCGCCTCTTGCGGCGACTTCACCTCAAGCGCGCAGCCGTTCAAGGGTCTCACCAATATCAAGACGTTCACCCTCGGAAGCACGGTGACGAAGATTCCCGCTTACCTGTGCAACGGTCTCACGGGTCTCACGGCAATAACCATTCCCAGATCGGTGAAGAGCGCTGGCTCAGGGGCTTTCAACGGATGCACGGGGCTGACGCGCGTCAATATCAGCGACTTGGAGACGTGGTGCGCCATTGCTTTCGGCAACGCCTCGGCCAACCCGCTTTCGTGTGCCAAGAATCTCTACCTCAACGATGAGGCAGTGACCGAGCTCGAGATTCCCGCCGTGGTGACGAATGTGAAAGCATACGCTTTCTATAACTGCACACCGCTCACGCGTGTTGCCTTCCCCTCGACGCTGACTGCTATTGGCACCCAAGCCTTCGCCGGATGCACCGGCCTGGCGGCCATCGACAGCAAGCCTGACCCTGCAGACGTCACCTTGGGAACCGAAGTGTTCAAGAGCGTGCCCGTCACCACTTGCCAGCTGCGCGTCCCCAGCCGCTACGCCAGTGCCTATCGTGCTGCCGACCAGTGGAAAGACTTCTTCACCCTCGTGACCTTCCTTGACGGCGACGTGAACGGCGACGGCATAGCTACTGGTGCCGATGTTACCGCACTCTACGATATTCTGCTTGATGGCAAACCCGTCACCGCAGGTGCCGACGTGAACGGCGACGGCGAAGTCAACGGTGCCGATGTCACCGCGCTGTATAACCTTTTGCTTAATTAGGAATTAGGAATTAAAGCCATAATTGGCGACAAGCAACAAAGACAAGCAACAAAATAGCTGAATAACGAGCGAATTAAAAAACGAGACGGCGTTTCCTTGGCTTCAGGGAAACGTCGTTGCATTTCTTTGAGAGGGTCAGTGGATTGTGTGCCAAATTGGGAACTTGGAATAATTTGGGAAAAGTTTTCATTGTTTTTTGCCGCGTAGTTTGATCTCAAAAATCTTGCAACAGTGGGATATGGGGTGTAGTGCTTGTTGTCGTGCTTTTGTGGGGTGGGGGAATGTTTATTGTTTCTCGAATTGGTTGTTGTTTAGACTGAATTTAAATTTTGATTTTTACCAGATTGGTAATAATGATGCGCTCTAGGCTTGTGGATAATTTTTAATTGGGAAATTTTATGTGACTTCATAAATGAGTAAATTACACTAATACAGTGAAATAGATTTAAATTTTTGGAAACTTTTCAAATTTTCATTTTTCTTTTCTATTCCAAAAAAATGTGTTAACTTTGCAGTCGCTTTGCGTTATTTGGAAACGAACAACATAACCTTATTAATTATATGAGCAAAATAACCTATACTTACGATGAGGCCTATCGCGCCTCGTTAGACTATTTCAACGGTGACGAGCTGGCAGCCCGTGTTTGGTCGAGCAAATATGCCCTCAAAGACAGCTTCGGAAACCTCTATGAGCAGACTCCGGCCGACATGCACCACCGCATCGCGTCCGAAATCGCGCGCATTGAGCGCAAGTACCCCAACCCCATGAGCGAAGAGAAAATCTTTGACCTCATGGATCATTTCCGCTATATCGTGCCGCAGGGTAGCCCCATGGCCGGCATCGGCAATAACTTCCAGGTGGGCTCACTCAGCAACTGCTTCGTCGTGGGCCTCGACGGCGACCCCGACAGTTACGGTGGCATCATCAAGATTGACGAGGAGCAGGTGCAGCTCATGAAGCGTCGCGGTGGCGTGGGACACGACCTGTCGCACATCCGTCCTAAAGGCTCGCCTGTGAAGAACAGCGCATTGACTTCGACGGGCCTCGTGCCTTTCATGGAGCGCTTCTCCAACTCGACGCGCGAGGTGGCGCAGGACGGCCGTCGCGGCGCGCTGATGCTCACCGTGAGCATCAAGCACCCCGACAGCGAGTCGTTTATCGACGCCAAGATGACCGAGGGCAAAGTGACGGGAGCCAACGTGAGCGTGCGCATAGATGACGACTTCATGAACGCCGCCATGGAAGGCAAGCCCTACGTGCAACAATACCCCGTGACTGGCGACAATCCCATTGTCACCAAGGAAATCGACGCTGCCGCTTTGTGGAACAAGATTATCCACAACGCATGGAAGAGCGCCGAGCCCGGTGTGCTTTTCTGGGACACCATCACGCGTGAGAGCGTGCCCGACTGCTACGCCGACCTGGGCTTCCGCACCATCTCCACCAACCCGTGCGGCGAAATCCCCTTGTGCCCCTACGACAGCTGCCGCCTCATCGCCGTGAACCTCTACAGCTATGTGGAGAACCCGTTCACCGCCATGGCGCGTTTCAACTACGAGCTCTTCAAGGAGCACATCGGCTATGCGCAACGCATGATGGACGACATCATCGACCTTGAGATGGAGAAGATTGAGAAAATCCTCGCCAAAATCAAGAGCGACCCAGAAACTGGAGAGGTGAAGCAGACCGAGCTCAACCTATGGACGAAGATTCGTAACAAGACGCTCAAGGGGCGTCGCACAGGCGTCGGCACTACTGCCGAGGGCGACATGATTGCTGCTATGGGCCTCCGCTACGGTACCGACGAGGCCACCGAGTTCAGCGAGGGCGTGCACCGCGCGTTGGCACTGGCCGCTTACCGTTCCAGCGTCACCATGGCGCAGGAGCGTGGCGCCTTCGAAATCTATGATGCGGAGCGCGAGCGCAACAACCCGTACATCAACCGTCTGCGCGAGGCCGACCCGCAGCTCTACAATGACATGGTAATGTTCGGCCGCCGCAATATTGCCTGCCTCACCATCGCCCCCACGGGCACTACAAGCATCCTCACGCGCACCACGAGCGGCATCGAGCCGGTGTTCCTGCCGGTGTATAAGCGTCGCCGTAAGGTGAACCCGAACGACAAGGATGTGCGTGTGGACTATGTCGATGAGAATGGCGACTCGTTTGAGGAATATGTCGTTTACCACCCCAAGTTCATGACGTGGATGCAGGTTAACGGTTTCGAGGTGCGACACGACTACAGCCAGGAGCGAATCGACGAACTCGTGAAGCAGTCGCCCTATTTTAAGGCCACCAGCAACGACGTCGATTGGCTTAACAAGGTGCGCATGCAGGGGCGTGTACAGAAGTGGGTGGACCACTCCATCAGCGTCACCATCAACCTGCCCAACGACATCAGCGAGGATATGGTGGCAAAGCTCTATCAGGAGGCTTGGCGCTGCGGATGCAAGGGCTGCACCGTCTATCGCGACGGCTCGCGCTCGGGCGTGCTCATCTCGATGAGCGGCGACAAGAAGGACAAAGACAATGCCGAGGAGGTTGCCACCTACATCGCCCGCGATGCCCACATCCTCAAGCGCCCCATGGAGCTTGAAGCCGACGTGGTCCGCTTCCAGAACAACAAGGAGAAGTGGATAGCCTTCGTGGGACTCGTCGATGGACGCCCCTACGAGATTTTCACCGGTATCGCCGACGACGACGAGGGCATCTTCTGCCCCAAGTCGGTCACCAAGGGCAAGATTATCAAGGCTGTGGGTGAAGATGGCGTGAAGCGTTACGACTTCCAGTTCATCAATAAGCGCGGCTTCAAGACTACCATCGAAGGACTGAGCGAGAAGTTCAACCCCGAGTTCTGGAACTATGCCAAGCTCATCTCGGGCGTGCTGCGCTACGGCATGCCCATCGAGCAGGTGCTCAAGCTCGTCGCCAGCCTTGAGCTTGACAGCCAGAGCATCAACACCTGGAAGATGGGTGTGGAACGCGCTCTCAAGAAATATTTGCCCAACGGCACCAAGGCCAACGGGCAGAAGTGCCCCAACTGTGGCGAGGAAACCCTCGTTTATCAGGAGGGATGCCTCATTTGCACCAACTGCGGCGCCTCGCGCTGCGGATAATGCCGAATCGACGATTCGGGATAATACACACAAAACACACACTGGTTAAATAAACGGGAAGGCCACGGAGCGTGATTGCTTCGTGGTCTTCACTTGAATAACCGTTATCGATAAACCCGTAACGTTTCCTGATTCCTGAAGAGTTAGGTTAGTCGTCGAGGCTCGTCTGGAGGAACACGTCGTAGATGGTGGCGCCGGTCGAGTTCTCCATTTCGGTGCCACCATTATAGGCATTGAGTTCACAAGCCATCACCTTGCGAGGACTGGCTGAGCCATCGTTGAGCACCACTCCAATAAATCCGTTTCTCACGTCAAACATCATAGGTGAGGTGCTACTTGGATAGGCAGTATAGGCTGCAGTCTGACTTGCGCCAAGCTGATAGGTGCGGATGCCGCCGCTATAATAGAACTTATTTCCCTCCAGGAGGAATTGACCTGGATTAATCAATGTTCCACTGGAATTATAGTTTGAGCCTCCCATCGATAAGCCATTTTGACTCACTTGGCCTGTGTAGAGCTGCAATCCTCCCGATGCTGTATACCTCAGGAACACGTTCTTTCCAAATGACCAGTAATAAGTTTCATAATCACTGTCTCGTTCATAGAAACCATAGGCATCAACATAGACGGCACCATCCTTGACAAACAATCGGTTGAACAAATAGCGAGACCATGGATAAACCGAGAGGCTGTTGCTGGTTGTGAGTTTGGCAAGATAACCGGTGGCATCGCCGAGAAAAATATAAGGGACTGCAAGTATATCATCACTGACCCCAAAGTTGGAATTTGTGCCCACATAATACAGGTTGCCGCTGTCGTCGGTAATGAGGTCGTTGATAAACTGTGTAGAGGCTTTTCTCAGAAAAGACCTGTTTTTATAGATGTCGGTGCTCACTACACAGTTAAATTCATCGGTATAATTCTCCCTGTAGGCTGTGGTGTAGTAAACATCATTATTCTTGGTCACCCACATGTGAGGAATACCGGCTATGTAACGGGTGCTGTTAGCTTTTGTATATTTACAATATATTTTTGATGCTCCGGTGAGCCCGTCTTTATACACATTGAAATACCCACCACCATGGGCGCCTGTGGCTTTATAAATGGCGGCTGTGCCTGAGTAATATGATGTGTTGGAATTTGCCACGTCCTTGCGCATCAGAACGTATGCGGTGCTGCCCCGCACAATCACCTCATTGGCACTGGTGTAGGAATCTTTGCCTCCGAGCCACATGCTCTTGTCTTGCCAGTTGCGCCACAAGATGGGCTTGTTGTCACTGGTTTTTCCTGCAGCCCATACGGTGGGAGACACTATCACCTCGTAAGTATAGGTGACAGTGATATTATCCTTGGTCTTAAACTTGATGGTGAGAGTGGTGGTGCCCACCTTGTGGGCCGTGACGTTCACCTGCGTGTTGTCGTAGGTGATGTCGATAATGCCACTGTTGGACGACGTGACGCTTGTCATTGTGCCATACGAGTCGGTCTCGTCTCCATCGTAGGGCCTTAAAATGATGTTGGTGCCCACATTAATGTTAACAACTTGGTAGGTGGACCCGGCATTCAAACGGCATGTTTCCCTCGTGTCATTATTATAATATCGCATCGAGAGGTCGCGCGTCCAGCCGTTCACCCAGGGCGAGTAAATAGAAAGACTGCGGCCTTGTTGCAGCGCGTCTTGACCATAGGTCCAGACGTAGGAGTACCTATTGTTTTTTGTGTAATTAAGGGTGAGCCATCCTTCGGCCCGGGTTCCCTTTTCCCACACTCCGTAGGCATAGCCCTTGTGAGTGCTGTTGTCAATGTCGATGACAGGAGCCCTGCTGCTTTTCTCAAAAGCTCCATATGCATAGAACGGAAGCCAAGTAATTTTGGTGAGTGCATTGAGGTACGTCACGCTCTCGTAGAAGTAGTCGCCCTCATAAGCGCCACTCACATCAATCCTCGACACAAAGTGATAGAGGAGAATGTCGTTGATTTTGATATAGAACTTGTTGTTCTTGGCCGATACCGTATAGTTGGCAGCGCGGTTGACACACGCCACATCGCCGGTGAGTGGGATGTAGTTATAGCGGGAATTCTCAATGTCGGCATGCTGCACATAGGCTGCACATATAGTGCCTCCCACGGTCTTAAATCCCGCTTTACTGCTTCCGGGCACGTCTTGGAGCACCCACTTCCCGCCGGTTCGCACCATAGCATACACGTTTTTGCAAGCCTCGCCACTGGAGTAGTCGGGGTCGACGGCTATGAAAATCACATCGCCTTCAACCCACTTGTGGTTATAGCTTTCGGACGAATAGCTGGAGAGGGAGTTGGGGACGAAGTCGTCCATTTTAATCACTGAGCCACCGGTGCCCGTGGTAGTGCCGTCGAGCAGGATGGTGTAGAGCGCGGTCACATCGCTGCCGTTTACGGTACCGTCACCGTTGACGTCGGCATTACCGGCCACTGTGGCATTGTTGAGCAGCACGTTGTAGAGCGAGGTCACGTCGGCACCGCTCACACTGCCGTCGCCGTTCACGTCGCCCTTGATGCTGCCTTCGTCAATCACATAATCATTGGTGTTGACGGCCCCCGCGCTGAAGGAGACCAAGGTCATCACACATACTGTCAGGAGAGAATAAAATTGTTTCATAATGTCTTATTTTTTATGTCCTTTGGGGCAAATATACGACAATTAGCCCAAATAAACAAAAAATAAGATAATTTATGTTACAAAAAAGGCCTTTTAGGTGATTTTTTAGTGTTGCCCTCTCCGATTATAGTGAGTACCTCGACCCGGGGAGGGTGTGGAGCAGGCCGCGCGTGTCGAGTGACACGAGGATTGCCAGCGTGCGGTAGATGGGCAGCGACAAGGCGGTGGATATGTCGTTGACGTGCAGCTCGCCGCGCTCGCGCAGCAGGTCGATGAGGCGTTGCTCGTCGGCCGTGAGTTGCGGGAAGATTTCACGTTGCGTGGGCTCGGTGACGACACGTTTCTTCGGCTCCCACCGCATTTCCCCGATAAGGTCGTCGGCGCTGGTGAGGGCGGCGGCACGGTTGTTCTTGATGAGTTTGTTGCAGCCCATCGAGTACTGGTCGCCCACGCGGCCGGGGACGGCGAACACGTCGCGGCTGTAGCTGGCGGCGAGGCTTGCCGTGACGAGCGAGCCGCCAGTATCGGCGCTCTCAACAATGACGGTGCAGTCGGCGAGTGCCGCGATGATGCGGTTGCGTGCCAGGAAATTGCCACGGTGCAGCTCGTCTTGCGACTGGTAGTCGGTGAGCACCATGCCGCCGTTGCGCGCCATGGCGGTGGCCTCGCGTCGGTGCACGGCAGGATATATCTTGTTCAGTCCACAGGCAAGCACGCCCACGGTGGGCACATTCCTTTTGAGTGCGGCGCGGTGGGCGTTGATATCGGTGCCGTAGGCGAGTCCGCTCACGATGACGAGGCTGTCGAGCTGTTCGGCGAGGCCTTCGACAAGATTGTCGACGAAGCGCGCCCCATAGGCCGTGGCGCGCCGCGTTCCCACGATGCTCACCACGTGCTGCGCGTTAAGGTCGCAGTGGCCGGTGCCGTAGAGCAATATGGGCGCATCACTGGCGTCGTGGAGCAGTCGGGTGGGGTAGTCGTTGTCGGTGTAGTAGAACGTTTTTATGTGGTTGCGCTCCACGAAGTCGAGCTCGCGCCGTGCCGCCTCGAGGCGCTCGTCGCGGTAGCCGCGCTCACACATCTTGTGGCGCCCGCCCGTGAGGGACTGCAGTTCATGCTCGGGCGCGGCGAAAAAGTCACGTTCGCTGCCCACCACGTCGAGTAACTTGGTGGCCAAATCGACGCCCATCCCACGGATGGAGGCGAAGGCGATGCAGTAGAGCAGCGTGTCGTCGTTCATGGTTGCAAATATGGGCTGAAGGCTTCGGCCAATTCGTCGCCGCGCGTCAATACGCCGTTCTGGAGCATAACGATGCTCACCAAGGCGTTCACGGCGAGCTCGCCGGTGGCTTTGTCGTAGAGGTCTTGATGGAAGAGGAAGCGCACGCCTTTGCGCTCCACCCACAGGCAGCTCACCAGGGTGTCGCCGCTGCGCTCGCTGCGCCGGTAGTCGATTTCAATGCGGTTGGCCACGGGGATAAGCCCGTCTTTGAGCATCTGCTTAAAACTGACGCCTACCATTTCGCAGAACTCGTGCCTGGTGAGTTCAAGATAGTGGATATAGTTGGCGTTGTTAACAATTCCCTCGCAGTCAAGTTCGTAGTCGCGAACCTTAATCTCGAGTGAAAACACATATTTTTCTTTGTCAATTTTCATCATGTAATTGAAATTATGGTCAAAATTACAAATTTCGCCGCTATTTACAAAAAAATGTGCTATCTTTGAGGGTCAAAAACGAAGAAAAATGAAAAAACTACTTGCTTTTGGATTATTTGTTGCCGTAACGGCAATGGCCGCGTGGCCCTGTACGTCGGCTATCGTGAGTGGCAAACTGACGGCCAATGGACGGCCGATGCTGTGGAAACACCGCGACACCAACGACCAGAATAACCGCATCAAGCGCATCGAGGCTCATGACGGACTGATGGAGTTTGTGGCGCTCTTCGATGCCCGCGATATGCGCGACACGGCGGCGTGGACGGGCATGAATACGGCGGGCTTCGCCATCATGAACACCGCGTCTTATAACCTCAACGCCGACGATGTGCCCGAGAAGGACATGGACCGCGAGGGCGTGGTGATGCGGCGTGCGCTCGAAGTGTGCCGCACCGTCGATGACTTCGCGCGACTGCTCGACACGTTGCCTAAACCCATGGGTGTGGAGGCTAATTTCGGCGTTATCGACGCACAGGGCGGTGGCGCCTATTTCGAGACGGGCAACTACAAATATATTCGCTACGACCTCAAGGATGCGCCCGACGGCATTTTGCTGCGCACTAACTATTCGGAGAGCGGTCGCCCCGATGAGGGCTTCGGCTATGTGAGGATGGAGAACGCCAAGGCATTGCTCGCACCTCACATCGCTGCGCGTGACATCACGCCAGCCGTCTTCACCGAAGAACTCTCGCGCACGTTCTATCACAGTCTGCAAGGCCGCGACTACACGGCCGGTACGCAGCGCTGGGTCGTCGACCAGGACTTTATCCCTCGCCGTATCTCCACGGCGTCGATTGTTGTTGAGGGTATCGCCCCTGGCGAGGACCCGTCGCTTACCCTGATGTGGGTGGCGCTGGGCTATCCCCCTTGTGCCGAAATCGACTTGGTGACGACAGGCGAGGGAGGTGTGCCCACGCGGCTTCAGGGCACCGGCAAGGACAACCACGCTCCGCAGGCCGATGTGGTGAACGCGCGCGAGGCCCAGGTGTTCAGCATCAAGCGCGGCAACGGCAAACACTATATCGACCTGTCGAAACTCTATAACAAAGCCGGCACGGGGTGGTGCCAGACGCTGCGCAGCGCCAACGAGCAGGCCTACCGCCGTGGATATGAGGCGCGTGCTGCCCGTGCCCTTCGCATGACGAAATAGCCGTGGTAGAGGTTCAGGAACATCATATAGAGGCGTCGCGTTACCTCTCCATCGTGGTACGTCTCTTCCTCAAGCGTTACTGGTTGTGCTTCGCGCTGCCCGTGGCCGCTTTCGTCGTACTCGCTGCCGTGCGGGGCGACTCTCGTTTCCTTATCGTGGCCCTCATTGTGGCTTTGGCTGCTTTTTCGGCGACGCTTCCTCTCGTCTATTATTATTACGCTCTGTTACCCGAGGGCCGTTGGTCGGTGTTGCCTCACCGCCTCGTGGCCGACACCGGCGTCCTCACCCTGCATTTTACCGATGAAAACATGAACCCCATCACCATTCCCTGCGAGGCCATCGTGCGACGACGCGTGTCGCGCGGCTGCATGCTTCTCATGCTCGACGACCGCCGCCTGCGCCTCCTCGTCGTCCCCCTCAGCGCCTTCTCTGGCGAGCAACATCTCCGAGACTTCCTCACCACTCTAATCCCCCAAGAAGTCAAACAATAAAGACAATATATGTAGAATGTAAATCCCCCGAACGACTTGGGCCGTTTGGGGGATTTGAGTAGATGGTTTCAATGGGGGTTAGGGCGCGACTTGAATTTCGGCTTCGGCCTTGGCGCGGAGCTCTTTTACCTTTTCATACAATTCTTGGGCCTTGTCCTTCATGCCTGCATTGTGATAGAAGACGGCCATGTTGCTCAGAACCATGATGTGGTCGTAGCTGATTTCACCCTCGGCCTTCTTGAAGATTTTGGCGGCATCTTCGGCACTCTTGAGTGCGTTCTGATAGTCGCCGGCCTGGTTGTAGTAGTTTGCCAGCGCGTTGAGGGCCTTGGCATAGTCGGGGTGGTTCTTACCCTGTGACTTCTTGCGGCGCTCGGCGGCGATTTTGCCGTAATAGATGGCCTTCTCGGTGTTGCCGGCCTTGCCGTACATCTGCGCGAGCTTGGTCACTGAGGTCTGGAATTCCACGTCTTTGCCTCCCTTTTGCTGCTCAAGTACGGTGGCAGCGAGGGTCTCGTAGTCGATAGCCTTCTGGTAGTCGCCGAGGCCATAGTAGCATGTGGCGAGGTTGCTCAGGAAAGGCGCGATGTTGGGGTCTTCCATCGTAACGGTCTCCTTTTTGATGTCGAGAGCCTGGTTGCCATAGATAATGGCACTGGCATAGTCGCCCACCTCGCTATAGTACAGCGACAGGTTGTTGAGGGCCACGGCATAGTCGTCGCCGTGCTCGCCATAGGCGTCCTTTGAAGCGGCCACAGCCTTGATACCGAGTTTGATGGCATCATCATATTCGCCCATATTGAAGGCATCCATTGCTTCGGTGTTGAGCTTGTCGGCGAGGACGGCCTTTGGGTCGTTGACTGTGATTTTAGTGTGGTTGTTTTGCGCCAGCATGGCGATGCAAGTCATACCGATGCACGCAAAAATGAGAATGATTTTTTTCATAACGATGTGATTATAAAGGTTGTTTGTGATTAGTTACTTAATCTTTTCCAGCAACTCCTCGCGGGTGATGGGGAAATCGTATTCGGTGGCTATCTCGATGACAAAGTCGAGGACGTCGTCACGAGTTAATTCGAGTTCCTGGAGCAGAGCCTCATTGTCGTCAAGCGTCTGGACCATTTCCCGAAGATATTCCCACGCCTTGACGTCATCGCCGCCGCTGTAGCTGAACACGGCCAGCACAGGCAGGAACGTGAGGTGGGTGGCAAATTCCTTATTGCGGTCTTTCTCGCAGTAAGCCAGCGACAAACCGTAGGCCGACGAGCCCAGATGGTGGGCGCGGTCGTGGAGCCCCAAGTTGTAGCACAACTCGGCCTGGTCCATAAGCCGTTTGGCGAAGTTGGGCGAGTTGAGGCCATCGATGTTAGCGCTCTGCGTCAGGGCATGGTTCAGCGCCTCATCGCGGTGAATTGTGTCACCTTGCTCGTGGTAGATGCGGGCAAGCGAGTGAAGCAGGTCGATGGTTTCGGGTGGAGCGGGAATCTCTTCTTCCATCATCTGCCCAGCCTCAATCATTTCCACTTCCTTGTTAATGAGCTCAATCGCCTTAGCGCTTTGGCCTCCCTCAACGAGGGCGGGTACTAGAGCGTTGATGGCGGTGGCCCGCACCGAGGCATCGGTCTTTTCTAGAATAGGCTGGAGGGCCGCGATGGCTCCATCACCGTCACCATTGCGGGCATAGAAGTCGGCGAGATATTCGATGGCGTCAATAGTGAGCTCATCATCATCACCGTAGAGTTTGCGGGCAAGCGCCACAGCCTCGGTCTGTGCATTGATAGCCATGTCGAAGTATTTGGCATAGGCGCAGTAGGTGGCCTTGGCTCGAAGCGCCTGGCAGTATTCCTCGCTCTCGGGGCCATAGACGGCGCGCGTGCGCTCCACCATTTCCCACCGCAGGGGCTCGCTCACGCTATCGAGCTCGTTGAGCGAATACATTGTGATGAGGTTGTTGAGCACTGCCACATATTCCTCGCTGTTCTTGCCGTGGTACTTGGCAATGAGCTCTTGGGCACGCTGAGCGTCGGGGATGAACGCAGGCGAGAAGTCGTTGTGGATGAATTCATAGTAGGCAAGGTCGCCCACTGCTTTCGAGTAGCGTTTGCCTTCCTTTTCCATCGGCTCTTTTTCGAGCACGGCGACAATTTTACGCTGAAGATAGACGGCAGTTGACCAGTCACCATTGACATAGGCCGTGTCGACCAACTCTTGAAGGTCGGGCACATCGCTGAGCTTCACCGCCTTCGTATACTCTTGGGCCTGCGCGGCGCCCGCCACCATGAGGCACAACACCGCAAAAAACAATATTCTCTTCATAGTTTCCATTTATCTAAATTACAAAGGTACAATCAATTTTTTTATTTTTCCAAAAAAAATGCCAATTCACTACCCGAATTAGTTTATTTTGGCTAATTTTGTACCCGTATTAACCACAAAACTACCGCAACAATGAAAAAAATCCTCATTATCGTCATCGCTCTCGTGCTGGGCTTTGCTTTCTCCACAGAGGCCTCTGCGCAAAAAAGCAAGAATGCAAATGTTTATACCGCAGTGGAGCAAATGCCTGAGTTCCCGGGCGGACAAGCCGCTTTGTTGACGTTCCTTAGCAGCCACATTCAGTATCCTAAAGCTGCCGCCGACAACAAAGTGCAGGGAAAGGTTTATGTAAAATTTGTTGTCACCAGCACCGGCAAGGTGGATAGAGTGCAAATTGCACGCTCGGTCGATAAGGACCTTGACCAAGAGGCCCTGCGCGTGTGCAGTAAGTTGCCCAACTTCATCCCTGGCCGCCAAGGTGGTCAGGCCGTGAACGTGTGGTACACTTTGCCTATCACCTTCAAACTTACCGGGGACGAAAAGAAATAAGGAACATTTATTCGAAGGCGTTCCAGCCCTGGGCGCGGATGGGAATTTCGTTGTCGTCGCGTGTAACGAGGCAAGAGCCAAGTTCGGGTTTGGTGATGCGTCCAATGAGACGTGCCGTTTTCATTTGTGACACGAGCTCGTGCTGTGCCAGAGGCACGGTAAAGAGCAGTTCGTAGTCTTCACCTCCGTTCATGGCGGCGGTGACGAGGTTCATGTTGAGCTCTTCGGCCATGAGGGCTGTTTGGTAGTCGATGGGAATGCGGTCCTCATAGACGCGGCAGCCCACGTTGCTTTGTTTGGCGATGTGGAGCAGCTCGCTCGAGAGTCCGTCGCTGATGTCCATCATGGCGGTGGGTGTGATGCCTAATTTGGCAATCTCCTCAATAACGTCGCGCCTGGCTTCGGGTTTAAGTTGGCGCTCGATGAGGTATTCTTTTCCTGCAAAGTCGGGTTCAAAGTCGGCATCCTGCTGCTCGGCACTCACTTGTCGCTCACGCTCGAGGAGCTGTAAGCCCATATAAGCGGCTCCCAAGTCTCCGCTGACGCAAATCAGATCGGTGTCTTTGGCTCCCGAGCGATAGACGATGCGGTTCTGCGGAGCTTCGCCGATGGCGGTAACGCTGATGAGCAGGCCGGTGACCGATGCACTTGTGTCGCCACCCACAAGGTCCACACCATAGTGCTCACAGGCAATTCGCACACCCTCATAAAGCTCTGCGATGTGCTCCACCGTGAAGCGCTTGCTGATGCCCAGCGACACGGTGACTTGCCGTGGTGTGCCATTCATGGCGTAGATGTCGCTCAGGTTCACCACCACTGCCTTGTAGCCTAAGTGCTTGAGCGGCACGTAGCGCAGGTCGAAGTGGATGCCCTCGAGGAGCAGGTCGGTAGTGACGAGTGTCTTGATGTCGCCCTCACCGAGGA
>JAGCUP010000138.1 GCA_017962765.1 Muribaculaceae bacterium
AGCCATAGCGGGAAACATAGGCAGCGGCAAGTCGACCCTGACAAAAATGCTTGCCAAACACTACGGATGGGAGCCTCGGTTTGAGGCCGTGGAGAACAACCCCTATCTGGAGGATTACTACCGTGACATCCACCGGTGGTCCTTTAATCTGGAGGTTTACTTCCTGAAGGAGCGCTTCCGCGACTTGCTGGCCATTGCCGAAGCCGACCATACCATCATTCAGGACCGTACCATTTACGAGGGTGTCTACGTGTTCATGCAGAACAACAAGGCCATGGGGAACCTCTCGGACCGCGACTTCAACACCTACATGGAGCTCTTCGACCAAATGCTCTCGGTCATCAAGCTCCCCGACCTGATGATTTACCTACGCGCCTCGGTGGCCCACCTCGTGGGCAATATCCAGAAGCGCGGACGCGACTATGAGCAGACGATGCAACTCGACTACCTTGAGAACCTGAACCGCCGCTACGAGGATTTCATCACGCGCCAGTACAAGGGCCGCGTGATGATTGTGGAGAAAGACAATCTCGACTTTGAGAACCGTCCCGAGGACTTCAACCAAATTACCCGTCGCATCGACACCCTCCTCTACGGCCTCTTCCCCATCGAAGAAATTTCAACAACACCATAACACCCTTACAATTATGCATATAGCTATCGCAGGAAACATTGGTTGTGGCAAGACCACCCTCACCAACATGCTCGCCGACCATTACGGCTGGCAGCCACGACTCGAGTCGGTAAGCGACAACCCCTATCTCGAGGACTTCTAGGCCGACATGGAACGCTGGTCGTTTAACCTCCAGATTTACTTCCTCAACCGGCGGTTCAAGGATGTGGTCGAGATTTCGAAGACCAACGAGGTCATCGTGCAAGACCGCACCATCTTCGAGGACGCGCGCATCTTTGCCCCCAACCTGCACGACCAGGGCCTGATGAGCGACCGCGACTTCAACAACTACAACGACCTGTTCGAGCTCATGATTTCGCTCGTCAAGCTCCCCGACCTGATGATTTACATCCGCTCGAGCGTCTCGACGCTCGTCGAGCAAATCCAGAAACGCGGACGTGACTACGAGCAGACCATGCGCCTCGACTACCTGCAGGGCCTCGAGCGCCGCTACGAAAAGTGGATTGAGACCTACCCGGGGCAACTCATGATTATCGACGGCGACAACTGCAAGTTCGGCGACCGCCCCGAGGACTTCGCGCAAGTCACCAAGCGCATCGACGGCCTCCTCTACGGCCTCTTCCCCATGGTCCAATAAAGAACCATCTCACTAACAGCTTACCGAGAGCCGCTGAAAACATTTCATCGGCTCTCGGTTCATGTAATTCAATTGAATCTCCCACTCCTATAACTCCGTAGACCCCAAAAACCATTACTACGGGCACAAAAAAAGGGCAAGCGATCTACATCGCGCCGCTACAACCCACTGCCCTTGCTTCGGTCAAGACCTGGGGGATTCATGGGGAGCTGGCCGTGTAGGACTTACCCGGCTGCAAAGGTACGACTTTTTTCTAAACCTCAAAAGAATAGTGTAAAAAAACCACGAAAAAGGCAGTAATTTTCCCATGAGCCACAAGGGTTTTCGTGGCGAATTTCTCATTTTTAATGCGAATTGAGTTATTTTTCAATGCGAAATCCAGATTTTCAATGCGAATTTCGCTAATTGGGCAAATTTTGCGAATTATTTGACAACCAACTGTGAATAAACAATTTAAATTCGCACAATTCGTCTAATTAGCGAAATTCGCATTTAAAAACACTTGTGGGCATGTTCAAATAAATTTGGTATTGCGCTCGGTTTGCGCTAAATTTGCAGGTTAAAAGCAAAGAAAGAACAAAATGGATAAAGACAAAATAGACATTTCGGTCGTCGTGCCTCTCTATAACGAGGCCGAATCGCTGCCCGAGCTCGCCGAGTGGATAGCACGCGTGATGGACGAACATGACTTTAGCTACGAGGTCATCATGGTGGATGACGGCAGTACCGACGAGTCATGGAAAGTGATTGAGGAGCTTCATGAGAAAAATCCGGCCATCCTCGGCGTGTCGTTCCGCCGCAATTACGGCAAGTCGCCGGCGCTCAACACGGGCTTCGAGCGCGCCCGCGGCAAGGTGGTCATCACGATGGACGCCGACCTGCAAGACTCGCCCGACGAGATTCCGGAACTCTACCGCATGATTACCGAGGAAGGCTACGACCTGGTGAGCGGATGGAAGAAGAAACGCTACGACCCGCTGTCGAAGACGCTGCCCACCAAGCTGTTCAACACCACGGCGCGTCGCGTGAGCGGCATCAAGAACCTGCACGACTTCAACTGCGGCCTCAAGGCTTACCGCCGCGAGGTGGTAAAGCACATCGAGGTGTATGGCGATATGCACCGCTACATCCCCTACCTAGCCAAAAACGCCGGTTTCGACAAGATTGGCGAGAAAGTGGTGCAGCACCAGGCACGCAAATATGGCAAGACGAAGTTCGGCCTCGACCGCTTCGTGAACGGCTATCTGGACCTTGCCACGCTATGGTTCCAGTCGAAGTTCGGCGTGAAGCCCATGCACTTCTTCGGCCTGCTGGGAAGCCTCATGTTCATCATTGGTCTCATCGCGGTGATGGTGGTGGGCGGCATCAAGCTCTATCACCTCTACATCCACGAGCCCCACTCGCTGGTGACCGACTCGCCCTACTTCTATCTGGCGCTCACGTGCATGATACTGGGCACGCAGTTGTTCCTCACGGGATTCCTGGGCGAACTCATCGTGCGCAACTCGCCATCGCGCAACCACTATGAAATTGCCGAGGAGTTGAAGGTGGATTCCTCAATTAATTTATAGAACCCACCTGAAATGAAAACCTTGCTGCGACTCATCGTTATCGCTACTATCGTCGGCAACGCAATGCTGGCGAGCTGTTCGAGCGACGGCTGCCTCGACAACGGCAGCGCCATCCCCCTCGTGGCCTTCTACCAGGGCACGAAGACGGTGACGCTCAAGTCGCTCACGCTGCGCGGCATCGACGCTCCTGGCGATACGTTGCTGGCCGACAAGGCATCGCTGAACCAGACCTACCTGCCGTTCCGCCTGAACGCAACCGAGTCACAGTTCGAATTCGACTATAACGACGAGACGGTGGACCCCGACATAGTCACATTCCACTACAAGGCGATACCCGTCTTCGTCTCACACGACTGCGGCGCAATGTACAACTTTGAAATCACCAAGTGCGAATTCACGCACAATGCCATCGAGGACGTGGTCATCGTGGACAGCCTCATCACCAACCTCGACCGCGTGGCCATCAAAATCTATTTCAAGGAGGATAACAATGAAGAGTAAACGCCTCGCCGCCTTGATTTTAGTGCTCATCACCATTGTGACTGCCTCGGCACAAACTGCCGACAGCATACCCTCGCGCGTACACGTCACACCGGTGGCACCCACCACCAATGTGACGCTCACGCCGCCCAAGGGCACCGACGAGAAGGTCATCGAGCGTTACCTCTCGGGCGACACCGCCTCGGCGCGCGCCCAGGAGCGCAAGGACTCGTTGCGTCGCGTCTATCCGCATTACCCACTCCTCACCGAGCTGGCCATCGGCGTCAACGTGGCCGACGCGTTCATGGCCCTCTTCGGACAGAAGTACGGCGGCATCGACGTGAGCGCTACCCTCAATATGTGGAACCGATTCCAGCCCGTGCTCGAACTGGGCTTGGGCATGGCGAAGGACACCCCCGAGGACATGAACTTCACCTATAAGGGTAAGCTATCGCCCTACATGCGCGTGGGCGCGAACTATAATTTCATGTTCAAGCACACGCCACGCTACCAGTTGCTGGTAGGTGCCCGTCTCGGCTTCTCGACATTCCGTTACGACATCACCAACGTGACGGTCACCTCGTCTTACTGGCGTGAACAACAAACGTTTGAACTCACCGGGAACAGTTCGCACGCCCTGTGGGGCGAGTTTCTTGCAGGCATCAAGGTGGAACTGGGGGCGCGCATCGCCCTCGGCTGGCAGGTGAAATACCACGGCATTTTCACTGAAAAGAAGAACGCACAGGCGCAGCCCTGGTACATCCCGGGCTACGGCACGCGCGACGGCCACTGGGCTTTCGCCTTCCACATCTACTACACCCTCCCACTCAACGAGTCCCTCTGGCCCAAGAAAGAGGAACCCACACAAAAGAAACAGCGCTAACCTTTTCCACAACTTACACGCTAACGCGTGGAAATTATTCAAAATCCATTTCAAAATTTCTCAAATCGCAGATTTCCTATTTGATTCCACCTTGAATAAAATAGGGATTTTTTTCATTTCTCAATATTTTTTTCCTAACTTTGCAACGTGGGTTGAATGCAACCCGCATTACATATTGGTAAACGAAAGCGTTATGCTTATTCTTGTGAATTGAAAACCTGAGAAATTTTCATCACGAACGCAAGAGGATAGCACGGCGGTTTCCGCGCTATAGGCGTGGACTGCACCTATTTCACCTTTTTGCGTTCAAGGTTTTCTCAGGACCATCAATTCACAAAGCGTGGCATAGCAGTCCGCGCTTTCATCATATTCCTTAAAGGCTTTTTGGGTACTGCGAAAGCCGCCGAAAATTTATCACATGAAACGTATTAGTGTTTTATTGGTGTTATTGGCCTCGTTGACAGCCTTTGCACAAAACAGTGGCCTGGGATTCAACTATCAGGCCGTGGTGAGAAACGCAGATGGCATTCTGCTCGAAAACTCCAACGTCACGCTGCGCATCTCCCTCTACCCGGGACAGATGGCCGGCACGCCCACGTGGGTAGAGACGCACACCTGCCGCACCGACGCCTCGGGCTCCTTCGGTATCACTGTGGGCAAGGGCGCGCGCGATGGCGCGAGCACCGTGGCCAACTATGCCGATGTCGATTTCACGGCAGCCTACTACTGGATGAAGATTGAAATCCTCGAAGGCAGCGACTACCGTGAGGTGAGTTACGCACAACTGCCCAGCTCGCCCTACTCCGAGGTGGCCAACAATGCCACCGTGGTCCCATCGGGAATGATTATCGCTTTCGCCGGTCCGGCCGAGAACGTGCCTCACGGCTGGTTGCTCTGCGACGGTGCCGAGGTGAACCGCTCGGAATATGCCAACCTCTATAATGCCATCGGCGTGAGCTGGGGCACGGGTGATGGCGCCACCACCTTCAACCTGCCCGACCTGCGGGGAATGTTCCTGCGCGGCGTGGCCGGTACCGACACCATTGGCGACCCCGATGCCAACAACCGCGTTTCACGCAGTGACAACTGCGGCAACACGGGCAACAACGTGGGCAGCTACCAGGGCGACGCCATCAGGAACATCACGGGCTCATGCGGCACATTCGGTGGGGAAAATAGAGGTGACCTTCCCGATAGTGGAGCTTTATGGAGAGAATTAGGTGTACCCCAGAATAGAGGAATGGATGAAAATGGCCATGGCATCCGTTCTGTTAATATTGATGCTTCACTCGTGGTTCCTGTGGGCAGTGACAACCGTCCCAAGAATGTATATGTGACTTATATCATTAAATATTAAGGATATGAGACGATTAGGAATTATTCTTTTGTCGGTTGTGATTGGGCTTTCAGCCTTCTCGCAATCGCCAAGCAAGTCCATTAACTTGCGGCCGGCCTATCCTGTGGCAATCGGGGAAAAAACCGTCGAGGGAGTGGCCGTGGCAAGCAATGGCCTGTATTTGCACGACACGCCGAGCGACAGCCTTCCGCAGTACGAGATAGGACATATCTACACGCAAACTGTCCGCTATACCGAAGATGGCTACGGCTTCTACGTGAAAGCCGACTCGCTTCATTCCCTCAATGTTACTTTCAGTTACGAAGTCAACAATCCACCCAAAGGAAACTTTGAGTTTAACGAAAAAACGGGCCGTTTCAAGTATTATCCCACCCCCGACGACTACGAGCAGTTTGTGGTGACGTTCACCGCCACAAGCGGTGCCAGCACTATCACCGAAGACGTGGCATTCAACTTAATGCCTCCATTGATTTATGAGGAAAATGCCATGCAGTCAATTGGAACTATGCCTTCGTCGGAAGATTATGTGATTGTCGCTTCGTCGCTACGCGATTCCATTGATTTCAACAATAAAAGGCGAAATGTGTATAGTTTCAGCATTTCGGGAAAGGACATAGTTTTTGACAATCGTGTGATGAATAAAGTATCGGGGATAGATGGGCGAGAAGACATACTTGAACTCAACATATTTGCCGAGCGACTGATTGTGAGGACTGCCATGTCTTTCCCACAAACGAATGTCACCATCAATGCCGAAGAATTGATATTTGAAGACACCGACACGACCTTCGCATCAATCAACACCACGCCATCATCAGTCAAAACGCTTGCGGCGAAAGGCCAGACAGTAGCGAATGGCAATAATGCAGGAAACATTAACCTTTACGTGAAAACGCTCAGCGGTAATAACGGGAAACGTTTCATCATGAATGGTGGCAAAGGACAAAACTGCAACAAAGAAAGTTCTCCCGGCAATGGCGGTAATGGCGGCACGATGGTTTCCACAATCGACGTGAGTAGTTATTGTGACTTTGCGCGTGGTTGCAGTGGACTGAAATTTGGAACAAATGAAAACAAACCCGACAGCGTGGGAGGAATAATCGGAGCAGGGAAGATTGGCTTTGCCGGTCATTTTGAGTTGATTGACAATCCCTACCTTTACTTGCATCCATTCTATGTGGGAGCGGTTCTTCGTCAAGTCAATGACGCATACATCAACGAAAAACGAGATTATACTTATCAGGCGTGCGACAAATACCACAATTTGATTGAAGAATACATGAATTCTTCTCAGTGGGAAAATGTTAATAAGGACTATCAGATTGAATTTAAAAACCAACTAAATGAAATAGATGGGACTTTGATGAAACTGGATGAAGACCTTGACTACTTTGGAAATCCGGTAGGATGGGTCCCTCTTCTCTCGTTTGAGGTGATGTTGAACAACTACAATGCCGAAATTGACCGTGCTATCCCCACGCTATATATGTATTATTGGCTTAGCCATATTGATAACACTTTGCAAGCAAATGTGGAGGCGTGCCAATTTGCCGCAAGTGAGGCCGAAAAGGAGATTGCGCGCAATCAAAAAATAATCAATGAATTGAGTGCTGAAATACCCGTACTTCATGACCAGTGCGACGAGCTCACAATCTTAATTAACGAGACCAACCAGAAGATTAAACAACTGGAAGAAGAATTAATGCGCAAAGCCCGCAAAAACGTCAAGAAGCGTGGAAGAATTAAGAAAGGCATCAAAATTTGCCAAGCCGTCGTGAGTTGTATTCCCACCGTAGGACCGGCCTTAGGCGTGGCTTTAAATGTGGCAAGCAATATGGCTTACGCATCGGGGAAATTCTCAAAATATTTAGGGGGTTATAGTAACGATGTTTCTACTTTTTTTGCTAACATGGACACAGTTAATTATGTTACCATGCTGGATCAAATAAAAGGTAGCCTCTCATCTATAGAGCTGAGCGAACTGGGCAAAGACAAGAACTATCTTCAATCAAAATACAGCGACATCGAGAAGACCATAGCGCCGCTCATGAATGCCTACAACAACTTAAATTCCATCTGGTCACAAAGTTCAGCCCCCCAAAGTGAAGTTAACACCGAATTTGAGCGTTTAAAGAGTGAGTCGGCTGAATTTAAATGTCTTACTGAAGAATTAGACAACTTAAACAACAAAAAGACTGCTTTAACAAATCGATATCTCAAACTTGGAGAAAGCTTAAAAACTGCTTTATGCGAAGTGAGTAATGATGTGGTATCTTTGGATGTGTTGAGAAGGGATGTCTTCACCAATAACAGCAAGCGCGACCTCAACGCGATGCAGTATCTTGAAAAGATGCAACAACGCGCCAAAAATCGTTTGTTGAAGTATCACTATTATTTGAGAAAGGCTTACGAGTACCGTTTGCTGAAACCCTATCAAGGTGAATTCAATTTGGTGGACATGTATAAACGATTTGAGAATTTGGGCATGGCACTTGGCGATGTGGTTGACGCCCAAGCCCATGCGTCATTGGCAGCTGTATTCCGCGATGTGGTTTCGGAAATGGCCGAACAGATTATCGATGAGTATTCCAACAATTATCCCGAGCAGTCGGCACCCATCACCATTGTGATACCCAAAGAGCAACTTGACGTAATCAATAACACAGATGAACTTACATTGAACTTCCACGAGATGGGCGTGTTCGCGCCCGACGAGGAGAATGTGCGTATCGTGAAACTTGGCGTAAAACACATCGAGAGCCATGTGGACGGCAATGTGGGCTATACGGGTTATATGGACTTGAACATGACGCACAGCGGCATCTCGCTACTGCGCAAGGACGGTCAAATCTATTGGTTCAACCATATATCAAAGAACACGACGAGCCCTCACACTTGGGGCATCCGCTATGACGCGATAACGCACGAGAACACCACGATAGAGCCCTCGGCGGCCAGCGCGTCGCTGCTCTACTCCATTCTGAATGGCAACAACATCATGCTCTTCTCACGTCCCTCGGCATGGGGTGACATCAATTTGACGAAAAAGGTGCACACCTCGGGTGGCGGCGACATCGTCATCGACTCTTTGGTGCTCAGCTTGCAGTACGACTTCACGCGTCGTCCCAACAAACTGCGCAATATCGACATCACCACAAATGATGGCATGATGCCTTACATTGCCTGTAGCGAATCTGATCTTAACGGTCGCAACGATGGAGAAGGCAATTTATATCGTTCCTACTATCTGAGTAGTCAACCCGTCACTTTCACGGCCGTTGAAAAATATGGCACGTATCATTTCCTGAATTGGACCGACCGCGCAGGCAGGGTGGTTTCGGAGCAGAAAGAGCTAACCGTTAATCGAATGAATGACCAGTTCTATACCGCGAACTATGAGCGGCGCGTGCCCATCTTGAGCGTGCCCGACACCATCATGGTGAGCGCGGGTGCCGGCAAGCGCACCGTGAAGGTATTGAACGTGGGTTCAGGCGACCTCGAGATGGACTGGGAGGTGAGCGATTCGTTGAGCACCTGGGTGCAAGTCGAGGGCCTGGCCGAAGGCATCGACGACGGTACGTTCACCCTAAAGTACGGCAAGAACACGACGGGGGCACAACGCATCGACATTCTTGAAATTTATGCGCCCGAAACCGACGAGATGGTGAGAACCATCCATATCGTACAGGGCGTGCCCATCAGGGGTGACGTGAATGGCGACGGCATCGTCAACGGTGCCGACGTGACCTCGCTCTACAGTCATCTACTGACCGACACCATGGTGGGCGGTGACCCGGATGTGAACGAGGACGGCATCGTCAATGGTGCTGATGTCACTGCACTTTACACTTTGCTGCTACAATAGCACCCACCATCAAACAAAGTTACTTCTATACGAGGGTGTGCCATTGAAGGCGCACTCTCGTTGTCTATTGAACCCAAATCGTGATTTGAACGGCTTTTTGGGTGGGGGCTATCGGTCGAAGGTATAGACGATATTGCTGTAACTGGTACTTGTGCCGCGGTAGATGTGGCGGCTGTCGTAGGTATAGACGATGTTACTGTAACTGGTGCTCGTGCCGCGGTAGATGTGGCGACTGTCGTAGGTATAGACGATGTTACTGTAGCTGGTGCTCGTGCCACGGTAGATGTGGCGGTCGTCGATAGTGTAGGCGATGTTACTGTAGCTGGTGCTCGTGCCTTTGTAAAGGCGCCCAGTGACAGCAGCGGCAGTGATGGCGGCCAACAGACAAATGATGGTAAGAATCTTTCTCATTTTTGGTAATTTTAAGTTTTTCTTCTCGCACAAAGTTACTCATTTTCTCGCAAACCTGCAAGTGCCGCAGAAAGGAATAGACGAGAAATATGGCAGAAACCTTCTATAAACTATAAACTATAAACTTCCATGGTAGTGGAGGTAGAGGGCGACGAGGGCGGCAGCGAGGACGAGGAGGAGGACGGTGTAGATGCGTCGGTTGATGGCGCGCTCGAAGAGGTTGTGAGCTTCGGCGAGGGTCTCGGCATCGTGGTTGCGGCAGCTGCGCGCAATGTCGGCCAAACGATTGCCATGGGTAGTGCCTTGCGCTTGGAGGATGGTAAGCAGGAGCTCGCCGTAGGCGGCCACGCTCTCGCGCTCTGTGCCCCATGCGGTGGGGAGCAGGGTAAGGCACCAGGTCTTCGCCGTAGTGTCAACGAGTATGTCGTTGGGCGTGAGGAGGGGCGCAAGACCGTCGTCGTGCTCGGCGGTAAGCCTCATGAGCTGTTCGAGCAAGGGCTGCTGGAACTCTTGTAACGCGCGCGGCGGGATTTCGTTTCCGCCGCGCGCTTGTAGTATCGTTGCCAGTGTGGTGGCTGCCATTAGTTGTTCTGCTGAGCGTTACCCTCCGACTGGTTTCCTTCGGGTTGCTTGGGTTGCTCTGTCTTCTGTTCCTTGTCGGGGTTATCGCTCACGATTTTTGCCTTGCCCGTGTTGAGGTTAGCGCGCACCTTGCCGTTGGCGGTGCCGATATAGACGATGCCCGGCTCGCTCGACGAGAATGCGATGCTCTTCGCACCCGAGCCCCATACCTGGAGGTACTTCTCGGTGGACTTATTATAAGCATAGACACGGCCCGAGTTGGTGCGGAACACGGTGTAGGTATTGCCCTGCTTGGTCTCGGCGATGTTGCCCTTGAGGTCTTGGGGCGGCTCAGTCCTGCTGCCTTCACTGTTCATGTTGATGGGAACTTCGCTGCCGCTCCTCATGTCGGCGACGGCGCCGGCGTTAGTGTGGTCCCAGTCGGTGGAGTTCTTTTCGCGCTCTTCTTCTTCCTTCTCGCGCTCTTCCTCCTCTTTGGCCTTTTCGTCCTCAATTTCGTCGGTAGTCTTGATGTGGAGCACGCCGATGGCGTTGCGGGCGTGGTTCTCCATCGCCTCACGGCGGCTCTGGCCGTTAGCCTTGGGGTCGCATACGATGACCTGTTTGCCATCGCGCTGCGTCATATTGCCGCTGTAGGAGAGCGTTTCGACGATTTCGCTCTTTTCGGGGTCATAGAGCTTGAGGGTGATGGTGGTGGGATCGGTGCTGCTCGACTCCTTCATGTAGGCATAGAAGAAATACTTCTTGCCATCGATTTCGATAGACTGCGGGATTTTCGACTCGTCGGCCTGCATCCTCATGCGGTCGAAGGTGATGCCCTTCTCGATGCTCTCTTGCACCTTCTTGTCGTAGGCCCAGCTATTGCCGTTCTTGGAGAGCTCGTAGATTTGATAGTACCAGTGCGATTCGCGGTTGTTATACACCACACCGATGATGCGCTCGGGGTTGTTTTCGGTGGCGGCGAAACGCATGGCATAGGCGATGGCGCTGCCGCTCGAGTTGAGCTCGTTCTGGAGCACGTCGCGCATGATGTCCTCGCTCTCCTTGTTGTCGTTTACGACGGTTACGCTGTCTTGCGAGGCCTCGTTCTTCGACGAACCATTGCCCATGCAGCGTGTGATAATAAAGAGGGCGATGAGTGCCAGGACGATAATGGCTATGATAATGTTGCGCGTGCGATGACGCCCGTTGGTAGCGTATTCAAAATCGTCATCATCATCGTCGTCGTCA
>JAGCUP010000014.1 GCA_017962765.1 Muribaculaceae bacterium
CAAATGCTAAAAAATATTTTTTAGTAAAAAAAAAGACAAAAATTTTTTAATTTCACATTTTATTGTTAAATTTGCAGCCAAATGTTAAAACATCAGTTGCAGACGAGATGAAAAAGAATGTGATATGGTTAATCATAGCGGTGATGGCGGTCACGTTCATCGGCCTGCTCTACGTGCAAATCATGTATATGGAAAACATGATTAAGATGCGCAACGAGCAGTTCACCGAGACCGTGATGCGATGCCTCAACACCGTGGCCAAGACGCTCGAGCGCGACGAGACCGCGCGATACCTCAACGAGGACCTCGACGAGGAGCTCGCCGCCATGGCGGGGCGAGGTTCCTCGGCATATGCACACGGGACGGCCACGCAAGCCGGGCGCAACAACGCGCGCAACGACTTCGGCAGCCAGTACCAGCTGCGCCACGAGGAGCTCAAAGAACGCTACCTATACCAGAAGGAGCTGCTCAACGAGGTGGTGCTCAACATCCTCGAGACATCGAGCGACAGGCCCATTGCCGAGCGCGCCGATTCGGTAACGGTGCGCACCTACCTCCACGACGAGCTCCTGGCCAACGGCATCGACTTGCCCTTCGAGTTCGCCATCGCCAATAACAACGGCATCGAATATGCCACGGCGGGCTATAATGCAGCCCTGCAGTCTTACTCACTGCCGCTGTTTCCCAACGACGGCAGCGGCAACCCGCACTCGCTTCGCGTGGTGTTCCCCACCAAGAGCGACTACATCTTCTCGTCGATTAAGTTCATGTTGCCCTCTTTCTCGTTCACCTTCATTTTGCTTTGCATCTTCATCTACACCATCGTGGTGGTCGTCAAGCAAAAGAAGCTTAACGAAATCAAGAACGAGTTCATCAACAACATGACCCATGAGTTCAAGACACCCATCTCCAGCATCTCGCTCGCCGCGCAGATGCTCAACGACGATGCCGTGCGCAAGAGCCCCACGATGATGAAACAAGCCATCAACGTCATCAGCGACGAGACCAAGCGGCTGCGCTTCCAGGTCGAGAAGGTGCTCCAGCTCTCCATGTTCGACCGCAAGAATGCCACTATGAAGCTGCAGGAGGCCGATGCCAACGCCATCATCGACAGCGTAATCAACACCTTCAAGCTCAAGGTGGGAAAATTCGGCGGCTCCATCACCGGCCAGCTCGATGCTGAGGACCCCATTGTCAACATCGACGAGATGCACTTCACCAACGTCATCTTCAACCTGCTCGACAACGCCATCAAGTACCGACGCGAAGACGTGCCGCCGCAACTGTCCATCACCACGGCCAACAAGGGCGGCAACCGCCTTGTCATTACCGTCGCCGACAACGGCATCGGCATCAAGCGCGAGGACCTCAAGCGCATCTTTGAGAAATTCTACCGCGTCTCGACCGGCAACCGCCACGACGTCAAGGGATTCGGCCTCGGCTTGGCCTACGTCCACAAGATGGTGACACTGTTCAACGGCAGTATCAAGGCCGAGAGCGACCTGGGAAAAGGTTCGAAATTCATTATCACATTACCACTTATAAACAATTAAAAACGATTGACAATTATGGAAGAAAAACTGAGAATTCTTTTGTGCGAGGACGACGAGAACCTCGGCATGTTGCTTAGAGAGTATCTCCAAGCCAAAGGCTACAACGCCGACCTCATGGCCGACGGAGAAAGCGGTTACAAGGCCTTCCTTAAAGGCAAGTACGACATCTGTGTGCTCGACATCATGATGCCCAAGAAAGACGGCTTCCAGCTGGCACAGGAAATACGCACCATCAACAGCGAGGTGCCCGTCATCTTCCTCACCGCCAAGGCGCTCAAGGAAGACCTCTTTGAAGGTTTCAAAATCGGTGCCGACGACTACATCACCAAGCCCTTCTCGATGGAAGAGCTCGTGCTGCGCATCGATGCCATCATGCGCCGCGTCAAGGGTAAGAAAGGCAAGGAAATCACCATGTACAAGATTGGTGACTTCACCTTCGACACCCAGAAACAAGTGCTTATCATCGGCGACCAGGTCACTAAGCTCACCACCAAGGAGAGCGAACTGCTGAGCCTACTGTGCGCCCACGTCAACGAAATCCTCGAGCGCAACTTTGCACTCAAGACCATCTGGATTGACGACAACTACTTCAACGCACGCTCGATGGACGTATATATCACCAAGCTGCGCAAGCATCTCAAGGCCGACCCCACCATCGAAATCATCAACATCCACGGCAAGGGCTACAAGCTCATTGCGCCAGTGGCCGACGAACAATGAGCAGTGAGCAGTGAGCTTTGAGCAGTGAGCTGAGAACTCAAAAAATGCAATATCCGCACCGCGATATTGCATTTTTGCTTTATTTTTATTACCTTTGCGACACAATTCTAACGAATAGATCCCACAATGAGATATCTCTACCTAATTTACCTTTGGCTCATCGTTGCACCCATCTTGCTCGTGCTCACGATTATAACGTGCATAGTCACCATCATCGGATGCCTATTCAACGATAATTGGTGGGGATACTACCCGCCCAAACTGTGGGCCATGATATGGTGCACGCTGCTCGGCATCAGGGTCAAGGTGAAGAACCGCGAACTCATCGATAAGCACACTTCCTACGTTTTCGTCGCCAACCACCAGGGGGCCTTTGACATCTTCGCCATCTACGGCTTCTTGGACCACAACTTCAAGTGGCTCATGAGGAAAGGACTCAAGAACATACCTCTCGTGGGAGTCGCTTGCAAGGCCGCCGGGCACGTCTTTGTCGACCATTCGTCGCAAGCCGCCGTCAAGAAAACCATGGCCGAAGCCGAGAAAAAACTCAAGCGCGGCACATCGATTGTCGTTTTCCCCGAAGGTCGACGCACCAGTGACGGGCATCTCCAAAAGTTCAAGCATGGTGCCTTCCGCCTCGCCGAAGAGTTCAAGCTCCCCGTTGTCCCCATCGCTGTCGACGGCTCCTACAAGGCCATGCCACGCGGCTCCTTCCTTCCCCACCCCTGCACCATCACCCTCACCCTTCACGCCCCCATCACCGAGGTCGACGATATGCACGCCTTGGCCCAGCAGTGCTACGACATCATCGCCCAGTCTCTCCCGCCCGAGAACCGATAAGGGCTCTACCGCTCCTCGATGGCCGGGTTATACATCCACATACCGTTTTGCCGCAGCAAGTGCATCTACTGCGACTTCTACTCTATGCCGCCGCGAGGTCGTGCGGAGGAGTACGTCGCAGCATTGCGGCGCGAGTGGGAACTGAGGCACGACGAACTGCATGGTGAGGCCGTGACAACGCTATACATGGGCGGTGGCACGCCATCGCTACTCGCGCCGCAACAGATAGCGAACATCCTCGAAGTTTTACCCCTGGACAATGTCGTGGAGTTTACCATTGAAGCCAACCCCGACGATGTAACGCCGGACTATGCCCATGCGCTGGCAGCGATGGGCGTGAACCGCGTAAGCATGGGCGTGCAGAGCTTTGACGACCGCGACTTACGCGCCATCAACCGGCGCCACACCGCAGCCCAGGCAGTCGAAGCCGTGGAGCATTGCTTGGCCGCCGGCATAATCAACGTGGGCATCGACCTTATCTACGGCTTACCCGGGCAGACGCTCGATGCTTGGTGCGATAACGTCACGCGCGCGCTGTCGCTGCCCGTCAAACACCTTTCGGCCTACAATCTGAGCTACGAGCGCGGCACGCGCCTGTGGGTCTTGCGTGAGCGTGGCCTCATCACCGAAGTGGATGACGACACCTGCGTGGCGATGCACGAGACGCTATGCGACCTCGCCACCAACGCTGGTTGGGAGCATTACGAAA
>JAGCUP010000139.1 GCA_017962765.1 Muribaculaceae bacterium
AAGGTGGGAGTCCTGTGCAGTGGCGTGGTGAGCAACGTTATCACCCGCGCTTATATCACCGACCACAAGAACTACGTCGAAGATAAAATCACCATCTTCGTGCGTGCCGACGACGAGCCAAACTTCTATATGTGGCGTGAAAGCAGCGACGGCTCCTGGGAAGCTAACCTCAACGGCAACTGGCCCGGTGGTAAGAGCGACGGCACAAAGTATATCGACGGCATCAAGTGGTACTACAAAACTGTGGACCCTGTAGCCAGCGACAAACTACTGTGCCTGCAACTCAACTGGGGCACCGACCAAAGCAAGCAGAGCGACATCCGTGGCATCACAAACGACGTGTTCTACACGCTCGCCGGAAACATACCCACCGACGCCACGCACAACTATGTCGCTACTGTTTACGGCTCTGCCACATCGACCGAGGAACCCCTCGACATCGACAAAGTCACGGGCGAGTATGAAGGCTATGTACAGGCTACCATCAGCGGCGGAAGCAGCGCAACCAAAATCATCTACTGCGTAGACCACCCCGACGTGGAACTCACCGCCTCTACCACGGCAAACAGCAGCAACGGCACCTACGTCGTCAATGGCGCTGGCCCCGTCACCGTCACCTTCGATGCAAGTAACAACACAAACGACGGCAAGCGGACCCACACCCTAAACGCCATCCTCGTCAAGAACGGACAAATCATCGACTCCCAAGAGCGCACCTACTGGATCAGCGGCACCCTCATCAACGTCCCCTCAGGCATCAACATCTACGTCAAAAACATGACCACCAACGAAGCACCCCACATTGTCGCTTGGGCTGGTAACACTGCCTTAACACCCAACTTCGATAACAAGGGTGACGCCATGACGCTTCAAAACGAAACAATTGCAGGACAAACGTGGTACAAGTGGCATACCGACAATACCAACATCTCGGGTTGCCTCTTCATGATGACTGGCACAAAAGACCAAACTAGCAACTTTGAGAGCTTTAGTGGCGAGGGCGATTACTTCTTCTACTATTACCCCGGTGCCCACAACTCGGGTCATGACGGTTTCATTAACGTGACCAGTGACCCCAATCGCACAACCACCACAAAGGCCATCACTGTATTCCAAACGAACACCGACAATGCAGGATTTTATGCCGAAGCCCAACAAGGTGGTCCTGCAATAGGTAGTCCTTGGTCAGGCAAAAAGTCCGGTGAATGCCCCAAAATATCCTTGAATAATCGTGACTGGTATTACATTACTTATATTGGTTACTCGTCAATTTATTTTCAGCTAGTGAATAAGGGCAACACAAATGAAATCGGTTTCAAAAACTACATTAGTTCTGATCAGTTCTTCTATTATCCGAAAGACGGAAATAACTGGTCTAATTATTGGCCCGAAACGGGCACGAGCGTAACACAGAGTCCTAACCTTGCAACAGTTGAGACCCCCGAAGCCTACGTGGCGCCCACACAAAACGTGGTAATCAACACGCCACAGATGCAACTCTCCGACCTCGCCCTCACCGGCAACAACAACACCAAATACATCGTGGCTAACGACCTCTTCGTCGAGATGGTCAACACAAAGAGCAACACCCTCTTTGCACGCACCGACCTAGGTGCCGCCTACACTTCGACGGCAGGCCCCAACCAGACCACCTACGACGATGCGGCCAACTTCCAGCAAGACGACTGGGTGGAAATTCAAATCACGGGACAAACGCTCAACGCCAACGACTATCAAGGCAAGGCCATCGTTGCCGGAACCCTCAACGGCACTTTCACCATGGACGGTATGAACAAGAAAATTGCCACCAACTACGTGCCCCTCACCAGCACGGCGCGGCATAGTGAGCACACCACGACCAACAACTACCTCGTGGCCAACTTCCTCACGCCCACTGAGCGTGGCAACATCTTCTTCGTTGACCCGCAGCCTAACGAGGTCGCCAAGCTCAAATACGCCGTCTTCCGCGGTGGAAAATTATACATGCACAACGACGGCATCAAGGGTATCACCAGCGAAGTAGGTATCAGCTACGACACCGACTACTACGTGAACGGCACCTTCAACGAGCCAACTGCTGATCCCGAAACTGGAGTATCGCGTGGCTTCGAGGAAATGACCGTAATCGTCAAGAAGAGCGGTACAAGGCCGGCGACTTCCAACAACGGACCGCGCCGCGCCGACTCGCCCTCGAGTGGTAACTACACTATCCAAATTGCCGCCACCAGTGGCCCCACGACCGGCGTTGAGGACATCACCGACCGCGTCGCCGACCGTCATGTGACCGCCGTCCGCTACTACAACCTCATGGGTGTGGCCAGCGACAAGCCTTTCGACGGCCTTAACATCATTGTCACCTACTTCGACGATGGCTCGCACACCGTCGTCAAGCAGCTGCGATAAACGCGCTGTAGCTATAAAACACAAAGATGGATTGCCGCTGGCAATCCATCTTTGTTATCCCATAACGGGTCGGTGTAGTCCAAAGCTCCGCTTTGGAAAAAAGTTCAAAGCTCAAAGCTCAAAACTCACAGCTCATAGCTCAAAGCTCAAAGCTCAAGGCTTCACTTCTTGCCGTAGGCCGGCGTCACGCCTTCTTCCATGGCCTTGAAGATAAGGCCCTCGATTTCCTCGGCCAGCTCGGGGTTGTCGGCAAGCAGTTTCTTCACCGCGTCGCGGCCCTGCCCCAGCTTCGTGTCGCCATAGCTGAACCACGAGCCGCTCTTCTTCACGATACCGAAGGCGATGCCCAGGTCAATGATTTCGCTCGTGCGGCTGATGCCCTCGCCGTAGATAATCTCGAACTCGGCCTTGCGGAACGGCGGTGCCACCTTGTTCTTCACCACTTTCACGCGCGTCGTGGCGCCCAACACCTGGTCACCATCCTTGAGGTGGCCAGTGCGGCGAATGTCAAGGCGCACCGACGAGTAGAACTTGAGCGCGTTACCGCCCGTCGTCGTCTCGGGGTTGCCAAACATGATACCAATCTTCTCGCGAAGCTGGTTGATGAAGATGCACGTCGTGTTGGTCTTGGCTATCGTTGCAGTCAACTTGCGCAATGCCTGAGACATAAGGCGCGCCTGCAGACCCACCTTGTTCTCGCCCATGTCGCCGTCAATCTCGGCCTTCGGAGTGAGCGCCGCCACACTGTCGATGACCACAATATCGATAGCCGACGAGCGGATGAGCTGGTCAGCAATCTCCAGCGCCTGCTCACCGTTGTCGGGCTGCGAAATCCATAGGTTGTTCACGTCCACGCCCAGCGACTCGGCATAGAAGCGGTCGAAGGCGTGCTCAGCGTCGATGATGGCAGCGATACCGCCAGCCTTCTGAGCCTCTGCGATGGCATGGATGGCCAGCGTCGTCTTACCACTCGACTCAGGACCGAAAATCTCGATGATGCGGCCACGAGGGTAGCCACCCACGCCCAGCGCATAGTCGAGCCCTATCGAACCCGAGTGGATAACCTCCACATTCTCGATATGGTCGTCGCCGAGCTTCATAATTGAGCCATGCCCATAGGTCTTGTCAATCTTGTCCATGGCCACTTGTAAGGCCTTCAGTTTCTCGGGCGAAGGAGCCACCTTCTGCGGTGCGGCCTTGGGAGCCTCTTGCTGCGGAGCAGCATTCTTGTTCATTTCTTCCATTGTTGATTATTATTAGTAGTTTTTATTTTTGTTTCATTTTGTCAAAGTATTCCGAGACGAAGTCTCGGACCACCTCAACCATTCCTAATTCCTAATTAAATCAAGGATTTGCTGCGCACTCGCCTTGGTGTTCACTTTGTCGATAATGTGCTCCACGCGGCCCTCGGCATCGATGATAAACGTCGTGCGCACCGTGCCCATATACACGCGACCGGCCATCTTCTTCTCGCGCCACACACCGAAGGCTTGGTTCAGCGCCAGGTCTTCGTCGGCAATGAGGGGGAATGGCAGGTGATATTTGTCGGCAAACTTCTGATGGCTTGCCATGCTGTCCTTGCTCACACCCAGCAGCGCGAAGCCCGCAGCCTGCAAGCGCTCGAAGCCATCGGCCAACGAACACGCTTCGGCGGTGCACCCAGGAGTGTTGTCCTTGGGATAGAAATAAATTATCAACCTGCGGCCAGCATAGTCACTTGCCTTGTGCTCGCGGCCCTGCGCGTCGCGTCCTAAACTCTCGGGAATCTTATCACCAATTTTCATCGTCTCGTTATTTAATTAGTTTTTTATCTCTGAATTTTGTTTCCGTATTCCAAGACTTTGTCTCGGACCACATCAACTATTAATCGAAATCTTCGCTGCAAAGTTACAATAAATCGTGGGCAATATTTTTACCGCTATTACTTTAAATATGTTAATTTTTGCGCGTAGGTTCATAATTCTTGAGCGAATTGCGCAACTCCTCCACGATTTGCGCTCGCAACTCGGGCGGTGCAAGCACTTCCACATTGCTGCCATGCGACAGCAGTCGCTCACGCAGGTCGTAGGTGTTGCGCATGCGATATGTGAAAATGGAGTAAGTGTCATGAACATCCTCTTGCTGCGACGGATGCAGCGGCAGCGAACGGAAATACTTGGCCTGTGTCGAATTGACACGCAACACGATGCGCTTTGCCTCGCTTTGGTTCGTCACGATGCCGTAGCAGTCGGCAAAAAACGTCTCAGCATCGAAATCGCGCGGCAACTTGAACGTGGTGGACGCGATAAGCAGGTCACTCATGCGGTCGAGCGAATAAGTCTTCACCTTGTTGTCGCGCACGTTATAGCCCACCACATACCACAGTTGGCGGAAAATCTTCACGAAATAGGGCTCCACGACCACGTTGCGCGTCACCGTGAGGCGCGTGTAAGGCTTATAGCTGAAACAGATGCGACGGTTTTGCTTCATCGCATCGAGCACCACCGGCAGGTAGTCGCGCGCACTCGGCACGTTTTCCAGCACCACACGGTCGCGCACGTCGCCGGCGTCGCTCAGCATTCCGCTCACCGACATCGAGTCGAGCATCCACTGCTGACGCTTCGCCTCCGACTCGCTGCTATCGCGGTCGATATAGTACTCAAAGGTGCGCGGATTAACTTCAATCGTGATGCCAAATGTGTCTGCTATCGCCTGACGATAGTTGTAGAACGTGCGGCGCGGCAAAGGGTTGCGGTCGCCCACAGGCGAGACCACCCACAGTTCGTTGAGCCTCTCGAGCGTCAACGCCCCATGCCGCTCAATCGTGTCGATAACCCATATATACCTATATATCAAATTCCGTGCCATCTGACATCACTCACACATTTTCTACAAAGTTACACCAAAAAAACCACTCCCGCAAAAAACCCATCAAAAAAACACCAAAGATGGATTGCGATCGCAATCCATCTTTGGTATTCATAACGGGTCGGTGTAGTCCAAAGCTCGGCTTTGGAAAAAAGCTCACAGCTCAAAGCTCATCGCTCACGCGCTCAAAGCTCACAGCTCACAGCTCATCGCACCAGCACCTTGTTGCCGTTCACGATATAGACGCCGGCAGGCAGGTCGATTTCGTTGCGGCCCTCCACAAGCACCTCGCGACGCACCTCACGACCCTGCAGGTCGTAGATGCCCAGCACTTGGCCAGCCACAGCGCCTTCCACCACGAGGCCACCTTGCATGGCGGTCACGCCGGTACCATCCATGGGCACGTCTTCGATGCCGGTGAGCACCGTGGGACTTGCCGTCCAATCGAGATGGAAGTTACTGGAAATATTGCTGTTGCCGTTGTCATACTCATAATTGGACGTGCCATAAGGCTGCGAACCCTCGGCGGTTGGTGTCAACACGGCAATCGTGCCATACACCTTGTCAGCATTCACATCGCTGCTCGTGGCCGGAGTGCGGCGAGGAGCCTGGTTGGGACGGCTCACCGTGGCGCTCGCCCACTTGCTGGCGTCGAAGCCGTCATCGCCCAGCCTGCGAGTGGTGGTAGCGTGGTTCTCGGCATCGCCGCTTGTTTCGTTGCACACCCAGTTGCCGTAGACGACCGGGTCACCATTGACAAGTTGGAAGTAGTACAAATCAAGCTGCTGACCACCCTGAGTTGGCGGCGCAGTGTAGAACTTCTGGTGGTTGGCGGTAATCTGGCGGCCATTGTTGGTGTCGTCATAATTGGCCTGCGTCAATGCCGTGGCGCCGGCCAGATTGATGCCATTCACGTGGTTGTTGGCAAACTTGAGCTCCACAAGGTTCGGGTGGCTGGCACCCAGCGCGAGAGTGAACAGGTCGTTATTATTGGCCTTCACCTGCTCAAGCAGCGTTGCACTGCTGAGGCTAAGGTCGGCTACCTTGTTATTGTCGCAGTTGAGGTGGCGCAGCTTGGTGTTAGTGGCCAGGTTGTCGCCCTTGCTCAAGTAAAGCAGGTTATTATCGTCGCAAATCAGTGAATCAAGATTTTCATAACCGCTCACGCAAAGGTCCTTATCGTTGTTCAGGTTGCCCAGGTTGTCGCCGCTCACCCACAGCGTCTTCAGGTAGCTGCTCGTGGCGGGAAGCGTGAGTTTGGTCTCGGTTTCGCCAAACTGCGGGTTGTTCTGCGCATGCAAGCACTCGAGCTTGGTGTTGGCGGTCACGTTGAGGCCTGCCATGGCGGGATCGTCGTTCACCCACAGCGTGTTGAGCTCGCTCAGCGTCTCAAGGCCTATCAGGCCCGGAAGCACCGCATTGTGGTCGATATACACATGCGTGAGGTGGTTGCCCGGTTGTTGCGTCACGTCGAATGTCGTCAGGTGATCTACATCCTGTGCCACAATAGTTTGCAGGGCTGGACAGTTTTGCGCTATAATCGTCTCAATCAGCGGATTGTTGTTCGTGTTCAGCGTGTATGGGTTGCCTTGCGTCGTGTAGGTCTTGCCATTGACAAGATGGGTGCTCTCCCACTTTCCGGTACTGCTGTTATACACATACTCGTTGGCCGATTGGTAGTTGCCGCTCACGTCGAGGTACTTGAGGTTAGCCCCGTTGGCAGTGCCAATATAGTCAAAGTTGCCGCCGCTCGCGTCATAGTACCACACGTTGGGATTGTTCGCACTGATGTTCAGCTCGCCCATCATGATGTTCGGGTCTTGGCCGCGAGCACCCTTCACGCTCACTTTTTCCAGCAACGGACAACCCGTCACCCACTCCACGCCGCTCACACCGTTCTCGGTGTAGGTGTGCGTGCCTTGTTCAACATTACCCGAGCCCATACTGTTGTAGCAGGTGGTGCGGGGATTCGAGCCTATACCCAGCGACTTCATGCCGTTGTTGTCGGCATGGAACTCGAGGAGTTTCTTGCAGCGGTTTACAAGGATATAGTGGGGCACCTTCTCGGGATGGCTGTTGGCATCGGTGGTGCCCGGGTTGTCAAAGTTACACATATAGTAGTGGTCCTTGGCCGTGTTCTGGATAGCAGTGTTGCTAATGTTGATATACTCCAAATTTTGGTTCCAGAACAGGTCAAGCATGCGAAGGCCCACAGTGTCGTTGGTGTCACCCGTATAGCGGTCGGCTACCATCTTGGCCCAGTTGGCGGTGGTACCGTCACCCTTGCGATAGACGCGATAATCACCCACGGCGCGCTCCGTGATTGTACGGTTATTGCTCAGGTCAAGGTACTTGAGATTCCTATTCTGCCACAGGTGGACCGAGTCGCAAAGCTGGTTGTCGTTGAGCTTGAGCGTCTCAAGCGCCGTGAGGTCTTCGAGCGTAGAGAACGAGGGATGGGCATCACGACCGTTTGACACCACGTTGCCATTATAATACTTGGCCGGTATCGCCGTCTTGTTCGAGAACGTGTAGAACGCATTGTGGCTGCCGTCGAACGTCTTGACAGCGCTCAAACTGGTTGTCGAGCCATCCTGACCAAACTTCTCAAAGTGAGCATTGTGCGAAATGTCAATATTCTCAAGTGCCGAAAGCCCCTTGATATAAAGTCCCTTTCCGGCCGCCGTCGTCATGTCGGCGTCGCTTGCCGTCTGCGTCAGACCATCGAAGTAGTTCACCGTGAGGTCCGTCATCGACGTGTTGCCATCCAGGTTAATAGCCTCAAGCGTCGTGTTCGGAGCTTCAGCGGTTGCCGCCGCCGTGAACGAAGTAATGGGGTTTACCGTGCTCTTGTTGCTCAAAGCTACACCCTTGTAGGTGATGTCGCTGCCATTGAACGAGAGTTGGGGTTGGAACTCATTCCGCAGCAGATAGAGATACGACACATTGGCCGAAATATTATTAGTGGGGATGGCCGTAAAGTCGTTGTCATTATACTTCAGCACCGCATCGGCAGTCGTCCATCCGGTGATGGTAACAGGGCTGCTCAACCCATTCGACGACAAGTCAATCGTACCCAGCGCCGTCTCCCCGGTCACATTCACCGTCTCCAGCAACGGCGACCCGGAAATGTCAACGCTGTGAGTGCTTTTTGTGTCATCGAAGTTGCCGGTCAGCGTCACATTCTTCAACTTAGCGAGGCCACTGGTCTCAAACAAGTGGAAAGCCTTTGCCGCATCACCCGTGCCACTGGTGTTATTACTCAAATCCACGCTCTCAAGATTGGTGAGCGCCTGGAGATTGGAGTATTGCGTGCTAGAAGCTATCGAATAAATCTTGTTGCCCGAAAGATTCAGCGTCTTGAGACTCGTCAACCCACTTAATATAGTGCCTATGCCGAAACTTGAGAAATTGTTATTGGCCAAATTCAGCGTCTCAAGATTAGTCAAATCGTCCACAGCACCGCTCGCACCAAAGGTCGAGATGTTGTTGTCGCTGGCATCCAAGCTCTCAAGCGCCGTGCAGCCGCCCACATAGAGGCAGAAGTTGCTCGTGCTCTCCCAGTTGGTAGTGTTATAATTTCCTGCCGTTGTATTGAGCAAGTTGCCGCTCACATCGAGCGTCTTCAGCCCCGAGCAGTCTTTCAAGAACACCGTTTTAAGCTGGTTGTCACTCAAGTCAATGGATGTAAAATTGGGATTGTTGCTCAACTCAATTCGTTGTGGCACACTGTGGCCAGTATAGGTCAGCGACGTGTTGGCAGGTATCGTCTGGTTCTCCAGATAAAGATAGACGAGGCTACCCATATTTTCCAATCCCGAAATGGAAGCGATCTTATTATTGTTCAGTTTAAGCGACTTCACGCTCACGCCACTCAATGCGGCACCGGGAACTGCCGTGAACTGGTTATCACTCAAGTCCACCACAGCACTGCTCGCGCTAAGACCGGTAAGTGTAGGCATCGGCTGAGTAGTATTGTTGTAGCCGTTATTCGTAAGCGCCAGCGAAGTAATCGCACCATCATTAGTGAAATTAATCTCCTCCAACGCCGGGCAATTACTCACCGCAAAATTCGTCATGCTGCCATTGCCACTCACATCAATATATTTCAAGTTCTGGAAATCCTTAACTGTGCCCGTAGTACTCAATTGCGCAGAATTGATAATCAAAGTCTCAAGGTTAGGGTTATTCGAGGCGGTCAACGACATAAGCTGATTGCTCGTATTAAAATACAAGTCGCCTTGGCCAATGTCATAGTACTTCAGATTATGCAACGCACTCACATCGGCATAACGTAGTGAATTATTCTTTGCTAATATCAGCGTCTCAAGGTTAGTCAAATTAGTGAGAATTGGCTTATTGGTACCCGTATAACTCAATCCCGTGTTGCTCAAATCAAGATACTTCAAGTGAGTCATGCTTGCAATGTCGCTCTTCCAACCCATGCTGGTATTTCCGGCAAGAAGGAGCGTATCAAGCACCGAAGAGCCTCTGTTTTTGAGAGCTAACAAATAAAAGTTGGCATCTGCGGTGTTACAATTAGAAAGGTTTACATACTGAAGAGGCACCCCATTTGCAATGTTGAGAATGGGATTACTTGAGCTTGCTTCATTTGTCCCAAATCCTTTCAATCCGCTGTTGCCATGCATGTCAAGGTGACGCAACTGCGTCATTTGTGACAAGTCACCATAAGTAATTGGGTAATTATCAGCTGCCTTGAGCGTTTGCAACAAGGACATGGTCTTAATTTTTGCAAAGTTCCCTGGACCAATAGCATTATCACTAATGTCCAAATTGCGCAAATTAGAGAAATCAGTAAGATTCTCAATCACACTAATTGATTTTCCACTCAAGTCAAGGCTCAATGCCGTCGAGGTGGTAATCAAATTAGTGCTGCTGTCATAATAATCGGCAGCTCTCTCTTTGAGGGCGTTCACCAAAGTAGTATTGTTATAACGGTTTGTGTTCAACGTCCATCCGTCAATAATAAGGCTATGGTTATTATTGCGATGATAAGGAGAGTAATAGCCGTAGTTCTTAAACGCATAGGTTCCAACTTGTTGATTATCTACCCAAAACAGAATTTCGGCATTACTAATATTGCCCCAGAAACCAAAACTCGACGTGGGGCCAAAGTCAATACGATACACTTTATGTCCTGCACCGTCGACACCCACCTTCTCCATACTTGTTACAGCTGTCCAATCAGTGCTGCTGCCAGGAACGCGTACTTGTGCAGTCACATTCTCGCTCTGCGAAGCACTTGCATAATAAGCCACCACGCGATCGCCGATGTACTTCACCTGTGAAGGAATGATACCGAAAGCAGTCTCGTAGTTGTCATACTGGTAATACACGGTACCCGTGACACCTTCAATGTTGTTGGTCTTTGAATCGTTACCGCCGTTGTTCAGTATCATGTTGATGCTGTTGATGCCGGTGTACACTTTTTTCCAGTAATACACACCATTGATGTTCTCAATGTCGGTGAGTTGTTCGCCGGGCCAAGTGGTTAGGTCTCCGCTCGATGTCCACGCGTGGATGTAGGGCGCTCCACTCTTGGTCAGCACATACACTGTCACGTCGGCGCTAGCCGGCATGGCAATCGCGCACACTACTATCATCAGTAGCGCAGCGCGCATGGTTAGCAATAGTTTCTTCATAATTAATTAGTAATTATTGTTTTATGTTCAATTATTTCCTTTAACTTAGAAAGCCACACATGACAACAAGCCCTCATGAGGCAAACTAACTTGCAAATTTACAAAAAAAATACGACTTTTAAAAGCCCCTACCCCATTTTCCCAAAAGAATCGACAAACCGCAAGCTATCAGCCACAAACTTGAACAAAGATGGACCACCTCAGTGGGCAGTCCATCTCTATTATCCGATAACGGGTCGGCGTAATCCAAAACTCCGTTTTGGAAAAACACCCAACCACATCACTTGCGGCGCTTGCGCTTCGAAGTGCCGCTCGACGAGTTGTTTTTCTTGTTGTTGGCTCCCGGCTTGTTCACCTTCAGGTTCTGGCCCGGACGAATCACGTCGCCCTTGAGGTTGTTATCCTTCTTGAGCTGCTCCACGGTGGTGCCGTTCTTGCGCGCGATAGTCTCCAGGTTGTCGCCGCTCTTGACGGTCACGTTGGTCGATTGCGGTGCCGCGTTCTTCTTGTTTTGCCTGGTGTTGTTCTTGTTTTGCTTGCTGTTGCGCGACGACGTGGCTGCAGCAGCCGACGAGTGGCGGGAGTTGCTCGCAGTGGCGCGCGCCGACGATGCCGGCACCTGTTGCTGCGGCTGGGCGGCTTGCGTCTGTGCCGGGCGCTCGGGCACCGTCTGGCGCGACGACGTGGCCGTGGCTGGCTGTTGGCGACGCTCGGGGACCGGCGTCGACGACGAAACTGTCGTATTGCGTGCCGGCGTCGTCTTGACGCTGCTGTCATAGTTGCTGGGGCGCGAACTCGTCATGGCCACATCGCCGCCGTAGCCGCTGCCGCTGTTGCGACCCGTGGCGTTGGCGCTACCGCCCCCGCTGCCGTGCTTCTCCACCTTGAGAATCTGGTTGGCGCGCACCTGGCTCGAGGTAAGGCCATTGAGCGCCATCAAGTCGTCGGAAGTCATGCCATAGTTCTCGGCAATAGTGGCCAACGTCTCGCCACGCTGAACCGTGTGGAAACCGGTGGCCGAGGGACTGCTGCCACCGCCAGTACTGCCCGGACGAGGCGGGATGGTAGCGCTGGCAGCCGTCGAGGCATGCGTCGTGGGTGTTGAGGCCGCCACCAGCTCGGTGGTGGGCTGGCTGTCGCCCAGCGTGGCCTCGGGGAACACATCGTCCTCGGTAATCTCATAGTCGCCGGTACCGGGCTCCACACGTCCGCGACGGCCATACTCCTCCTGCTGGTAACGCGCAATCCTGTCCTCGGCCATGATGTAGCTATACACCTGTTGCGAGGGCAGAATCAGGCGGTAGGGATGCACGTCGCCGGGGATGATGTCGCGGCGGTACTGCGGGTTGAGCACGCGCAACTCCTCGATGGGGATATTGAGCACGCTGGCGATTTGGTGGAAATGCACGCGGCGGTTGATGGTGATGTTGTCGGTGATGAGCGGCTTGCG
>JAGCUP010000140.1 GCA_017962765.1 Muribaculaceae bacterium
GCAAGCATCTTCGCCACGGGTTCGGTCATCAAAATGGAGCGATAGGTGAACTGCTTGCCGCTGCCGAGGGCAAACTGGCATCGTTCACTGATGTCCCACGCCAACAGTTCCATGATTTTTTGGGCATCGGTGGTCGATGGAGCCATGTTGTTTCCCCAAAGTAAAGAGGAAGCTGCCGTGATGGTATTTTCGTTAATTCCGTAACCACAACGCACATGGTAGGGCTGCCAGCCAACCCTCCAGCAGGCCTCTTCGTCTTCGGCCATGCACCACGACAGGGGATATCCGAAAGTGCCCATGCGGTCTTGTTTTACATAGTATCCGCACAGGTTCATCAGCGCCAAGTTCATAAATCGGCCTATAGCCATGTTTGCCTGCTCATTCATCCCCCCTTGTCCACAGTCAATGCCAAGTTGCTGCGTCACGGGGCCATTGAGCCAGCAGAAAGGCACCCATGCGTGGGTGCTGGCGAGCGTGCGGCGGAAATCGGGGCTGCCAAGAGCCTTGGTCAAGGCGATGAGAATAGGCATATACTCGGGCTTGCAGCCGGCCATTACACCATTCACGGCTACATGCCAGGCCGTGGTATGTCGATGGGCGATAGGCAGCGTGGCTACAGTTTCGTTCCAACGATAGTCGGTGAAGCGGAGCATTTCGTTCACCTTGTTGTAAGTGGGAGGAATAATAGGGAGGCCGTCGCTCCATTTCATTTCGCGAAAATAAGCGTTAATCTCATCAATCGTGCCATAGAACACGTCGTCGCGCAGGTTACCGTGATTGGCGGCGAGCCCCTTATCGCGTTCATCGGCAGTGATGGGCCTTGTGAGCGCGTCTACGATTTGAGGCCACAAGATTTCTCGGGTGTTTTTGAGGAGGGTTTCCTCCGTGTCTAATGCGAAAGCATTGGGATATTCGGCCACGCGTAGCACCGGTACCCCATTGTTGAGGGCCGTGTATCGGGCTTGTGCTGTGAAACTGGGTGCAGTGATGATTACCGAGGGGATGCCGATATATTCGGCGGCTATGCAAGACCCGGTCTCTTTGGGCGTGCACAACCCGCACCCGCCGTTGCCCGAAATGACAGCATCAACGTGGAGGTCGCGTAACCGTTGCTGGAACTCATCCTTTGCGCGTCGTGTGATGCCAGGCGCTGGATATGGTCCCGCGGTGCCCACCTCGTCAAGTAGCAGTATGCGTGCGTCGGGATAATTCTTTTCGATGAGGCGCTTGATTTCGGGATGCGTCACTCGGCTCATAAAACTCACCCCCACCACAGCGATTGTCTTTCCCGATAACGTATTCAAACGCGGAGCCTGAGTAATCGGTTCAACTGTACTGAGTCCCACGGGCGAAACTACGGCATACCCCGCTTCGCCTTTTGTCGCTAACGATTTGCTACCAGCACCTATTTCACACGTTTCATCACAAATTATACGATCTTGCCCCGCGATTTTGCCGATTAAAAGTATTAGACCAATGAGGATTGCAGCCAATCGTCTCATAATGTACAAAATATTAAGGTGTTACAAATCCAATTTTTGAGATATCATGTTCTCTTTTTCAGTGCTTGGTCCGCAAGAGGTTGAAGAAGTGCCAGATGACGATGGCGGCGGTGCAGGCCACGTTGAGCGAGTGCTTGGTTCCGTATTGCGGCAGTTCGAGGCATGAATGGCAAGCGTCGATGACTTCTTGCGACACCCCTTTCACCTCGTTGCCCAGCACGACCGCCATGGGCGCATCGGGCGCATCAACCACGTCCTCAAGGCTCACGCTGCCATGCACTTGTTCGATGGCGGCCACATGGTATCCTTCGCGTTTGAGGCTTTCGACGGCGGCCACCGCGCTGTCGCAGTAACTCCACTGCACGCTGTCCTCGGCGCCGAGGGCCGTCTTGTGAATCTCGTGGCTAGGCGGCTTGCCCGTGATGCCGCACAATATCACGCGCTCCACGGCAAAGGCGTCGGCAGTGCGTAGGATGCTGCCCACATTGAGCTCGCTGCGCACGTCGTCGAGTACCACGGTAAGCGGAATCTTTGCGGCTTGGCGATACTCCTCGGCGCTCATGCGCCCTAGTTCGAGCATGGTCTTCTTTTTCATTCTTTTTAGTTAACGAGTTGACGAGTTATCAAGATTGATTATGCTTTATGCTTTGAATGATGGTTCCGTCGCAGGGCCTCGGCATGCTCGTCGATGCGGCGTAGCTCACGCGGGATGTCGATGCGTTGCGGGCAGTGACCGACGCATTGTCCGCACCCAATGCAGTGGTCGGCTTGGCGCAGGCGCGGCACCGAGCGGTCGTAGCCCACGAGGAAGGCGCGCCGTGCGCGGCTATAGTCGTCGTCTTTGTCGTTGTCGATGAGGTTGCCCTCCTTGATGCACTTGTTGTAGTGTGTGAAGATGGCGGGGATGTCGATGCCGTAGGGGCACGGCATACAGTACTTGCAGTCGTTGCAGGGGATGGTCTGCAGCGCCACCAACTGTTCGGCGATGCCAAGCAGGAAGGCTTCTTCCTCGGGTGTGACGGGTTTCAGCGGCGAGTAGGTGTTGAGGTTGTCCTTGAGGTGCTCCATATAGGTCATGCCGCTCAGCACGGTGAGCACGCCGGCGGGCGTGCCGGCGTAGCGGAAGGCCCAGCTGGCGACGGTGGCCTCGGGGGCACGCTGCTTCATCTGCTTGAGGATGTCGTCGGGCACGTTGGCGAGGCGTCCTCCCAGCAGCGGCTCCATGATGACGGCCGGAATGCCGCGCTTTTCGAGTTCGTGGTAGAGGTATTCGGCATTGGTGTTGCGCTCGTTGATTTCCTTGGCATGGCGCCAGTCGAGGTAATTAAGCTCGATTTGCACAAAGTCCCAGTGGTAGTCGCCGGCGTCGTGCCACTCGAGGAGCGTGTCGAAGACGGCGATGTCGCCGTGGTAGCTGAATCCCAGGTTGCGAATTTTCCCCGCCTCTTTCTGTTCCACAAGCCAGTCGAGGATGCCGTTGTCCATATAGCGGCCGTTGAAGGCCTCGACGCCGTCGTCGCCCATACCCACGCCGTGCAGCAGGAGGTAATCGACATAATCGACCTTCAATTCTTTGAGCGAGTTGCGGAACATTTCTTGCGAGGCCTCGCGGCTCCACGTCTCGGGGTTGAAGTTGGAGAGCTTTGTGGCGATGTAGTATTTGTCGCGCGGATGGCGGCTCAGGGCAATGCCCGTGGCCGTTTCGCTGCGTCCTTGGCAATAGGCCGGCGAGGTGTCGAAATAATTGACGCCATGGGCGATGGCATAATCAATCTCTTGGTTGACGAGCTCCTGGTCGATAGGCGCGTCGGGATTTTCGCGTCCGCTTCCGCCGCCCTCGATGGGCAGGCGCATCATGCCATAGCCCAGCAGCGACACGTGGTCGCCGGTGTTGGGGTTGTCGCGGTAGGTCATCTCTCCCGTGGGCTCGGGAATGTCGCTGGTGGTCACGTTCTTACCACGGCAAGCGGTGAGTGCCCCAGTCGTGACGACGGCCGTTCCGCCGAGAATTTTCAGGAAACGTCGGCGGTTGATGTTTTGTGGCTGTATCTTGTTTTGTTCCATGCGTGTAGGGTGGTTAATGGGTTATGCAAGCTGATGGGTATCGTGGCCCTCGACATAAATGCCGCCCAAAGGACGCGCCGGGCACACATATTCGCAGGCGCCGCACCCGATGCATTTCGCCGCATTGACGATGGGCACCATGGCGCCTTCCACCTCTTCGTCTTCGACCATCATGATGGCGCCGTTGGGGCAGTGGCGCGCGCAGTTGCCGCACTGGATGGGGTTTCCGTTATCGTCGCGGCTCACGTGCGGCAGGCAGTTCTCGCGGATGGTGACGGCGTGGCCGATACGCGTCGATACTTTCTCATCGTGGGTAAGTAGCTGGATGGCACCCGTAGGACACACATGGCCACAGCGGTTGCACTCGGGACGGCAATAACCGTGGTCGAAGCCCATCACCGGCTGCATGAGGGTGAGGGCATCGCCCGAGGGCCGCAGCACGCCGTTGGGGCACTGCGCTACACACAGCTGGCATGCCGTGCAGTGTCGTGCGAAATGACGTGCATTCAGGGCGCCGGGCGGCAATATAGGCGTTTCTCGCTCAGGCTCTTTCTTGTCCTCGATGATGGCGAGTCCCCCGTCGCGTTTCTTGCGAGCTTGGGCGAGTGCGGCAGCACTAATGGCCACGGCCCCTCCCACGAGGAAAGCGCGCTTGTTCTCATCGACGGCGATGGGACGCTCGATGGCCGGTTCGTCGGAGGGCGTGGCGGCGCAGTAGGTGAGCGCGCCCACACTGCAAGCGTCGATGCAGTCGCCGCACACCACGCAGCGCGAGTAGTCCACTTGGTGATGCTCAGAATCGATGCACGAAGCCTTGCAGCGGCGTGCACAGCTACCGCAGGAGATGCACTTCGATTTGTTGATGCGCACCTTGAAGATGGCAAAGCGCGACAGCAAGCCAAGCAGGGAACCCACCGGGCAGATGGTGTTGCAGTAAGTACGACCGTTGCGCCACGCCAGCACGCCCACTGCCACCAAGGTGACGGCGGCTACGATGAACGTGGGCAGCGACCTTATCCACACCTCGGTGCTATAGAAAGCGTAGCTCTCGTAGTGCTCGGCGATGGCAGCCAGCGCGTTGTTGCCCCACTTGTAAAGGGGTTGCAACAGGTTCTGGGCGATACGTCCGTAAGCGCCGTAGGGGTCGAGCAGGGCGGTAATCACGCCTACGCCCAAGATGACGGCTACCACGTAAATGGCCAGCACGATGTAGCGCAGCCATCGTTTTTCGCGCGAATAGGAGAAACGCCGTTGCGCCTTCTTGCCGCGCAACCGCGAAATGATGTCTTGCATGATGCCCAGCGGACACACCACCGAGCAGTAGATGCGCCCCAATAGGAGCGTGACGATGGCGAGGATTACGAGCACCACCACGTTGAAGGCAAGGATTGCCGGCATGACCTGCACGCGCGCCAACCACCCGAGCCAGCGGTGCAGCGTGCCCGTGAAATCGAGCAACAGCAACGTGATGAGCGTGAAGCTCACCAATGCCAATAAGGTTCTTATTTTTCGCAGCATAAACCGTTCGTTTAACAAAAAGTGAATGTGCAAATTTAGTGAATAAAACTCAATTCTGCAAGTCACCCCTACTCATAAAAGTGGCAAATTGTTTTGTCGATTCGTTGGAAATGAGTATTTTTGCAGCGATATTATAAACAACCGACAACACATAGTGGGGATTTGTGCTGCTTGCAACCACTCTAAAGAAATGCTAAAACTGCAATTCTACCCCCACATTGTGCGTTTAATTACTTAAAAATAAATGACACAATGAAAAAATTGGACAAAAATCACTACCTCTTCACGAGCGAAAGCGTGAGTGAAGGGCATCCCGACAAAGTCGCCGACCAAATCAGCGACGCAATCCTCGACCAGTTCCTCGCCTTTGACCCACAGAGCAAAGTGGCGTGCGAGACCCTCGTCACCACCGGGCAAGTCGTTATTGCCGGCGAGGTGAAAAGCCAGGCTTACATCGATTTGATGGAAGTCACTCGACAGGTAATCAGCGGTATAGGCTACAACCGCAGCGCGCTCAAGTTTGACGCCGACGCTTGTGGCGTGTTCAGCGCCTTGCATGAGCAGAGCGCCGACATTAACCGCGGTGTGGAACGCGCCACCAGCGAAGAGCAGGGCGCCGGTGACCAGGGCATGATGTTCGGCTACGCCTGCAACGAAACCCCCTCGTTCATGCCGCTCACCCTCGACCTGGCCCACACCCTCCTGCGCGAGCTGGCTACGTTGCGCAAGAGCCGCGTGTTGCCTTATCTGCGTCCCGATGCCAAGAGCCAGGTCACCGTGGAATATGACGGCGCCACCCATCGTCCCGTGCGCATACACACCATCGTGGTGAGTACCCAGCACGACGAATATTCCCCTAACGAGCAAATTACGCAAGACGAGGCCGACCGCCGGATGCTCGACCGTATCACCTCCGACGTCAAAAACGTGCTGCTGCCGAGCGTCATTGAGAAGTTGCCCGCCGACGTGCAAAAGCTCTTCGACAAAGACCTCATTATCCTTGTCAATCCCACCGGAAAATTCGTCATCGGGGGGCCTCACGGAGACACCGGCCTCACCGGACGAAAAATCATCGTCGACACCTACGGCGGGCGCGGTGCCCACGGTGGCGGCGCATTCAGTGGCAAGGACCCCAGCAAGGTTGACCGCAGTGCCGCATACGCCGCACGCCATATTGCGAAGAACGCTGTTGCGGCCGGCATTGCCGACGAGATGCTCGTCCAGGTGGCCTACGCCATCGGCGTGGCAAAGCCTGTGAGCCTCTTCGTTGACACGCATGGCACGAGCCACGTGGACCTCAGCGACAGCGAAATCGCCGAAAAGCTCGCCGCCATCTTCGACATGCGCCCCTACGCCATCGAGCAACGCCTCAAGTTGCGCAATCCCATCTACCAGGAAACGGCCGCCTACGGCCACATGGGCCGCCAGCCGCAAGTAATCACGAAGCACTTCATGTCGCACTACGAGGGCGAGAAGACGTTTAAGGTTGAACTTTTCACGTGGGAGAAACTCGATTTCGTCGATACCCTCAAGAAAGAGTTTAGGTTAATGCATAAGTAACACTTAACACTCAACACTCAACACTTACTCATGAAGCACTTGGTAATTTTAACAGGTGCCGGAATTTCGGCCGAGAGCGGGTTGGCCACCTTCCGTGACAAGAACGGACTGTGGAATAACTTTAACGCCAAGGAACTGGCGAGCATTCAGGGTTATATGATGAACCGTGAACGTGTGCTCGAGTTCTATAACGCGCGAAGGCAAAACTTGCTCACGGTGGAGCCTAATCATGCGCACAAAGTGCTGGTCGAACTGGAGCAGCATTTCAAGGTGAGCATCATCACCCAAAATGTCGATAACCTTCACGAGCGTGCCGGTTCGAGCAACATTCTCCATCTGCATGGCGAGTTGACCAAGGTGACCAGCACCATGAGCCCCAACGACAAGCAGTGCATTCAAGAGCTGCCGCTCGACGTGCCCATTAAGATTGGCGACAAAGCTGCCGATGGTTCCCAGCTGCGACCCTTCATTGTCTTGTTCGGTGAGGGCGTGCCCAATATGCGAAAAGCCATGATGATTGCCGAAGAGGCCGATATCTTCGTCATTATCGGCACTTCGCTCGTGGTGTATCCGGCTGCTTACCTTACCCAGTACATAACCCGTAGCGTGCCTTCGTTCATCGTTGATCCGGGTGACTTTGGCCACGAGAATCTTCGTAATTTCGAGCACATCAAAATGTCGGCAGTGGCGGGCATCGACGTGTTACGCGAAAAGCTCATGGCCTTGGCCTGAAAAAGTGCAAATCGGGCGGGTAGATAGGATTTTTTCGTGCGGTTGATGGAAATGTGAAATTTTTTTCTCAACTTTGTAGATTGAAACAAAAATAACGAATAAATAACGCTTAAAAACAGTTTAGTCATGAAGAAGATATTAACGCTCGTGGTGGCTCTCGCCACCTGTGTGTGCTCAGTGGCCCAGACCGATGCCGAGCTCGGTAAGAAATGGTTCGAGGCCGAAGATTACGGCAAGGCGCTGCCCTATCTGCAGCGTGCCACGGCCGCCGGCGACATCGACAGCAAGGTGCGCCTCGCATGGATGGTGTTCCTCATGCAGGCCCCGTCTTACAGCATGGACCGCAACAAGGCCATCCAAATGTTCGACGAGTGCATCGCCCAAGGCTCGACCTACGCCATGGAGCGCAAGGGCTTCGCCCTCTACGCCATGAGCGTCGATACGCGCGAGGAGCGCATGAAGGGTATCGAACTCATCAGGCAGGCCAGCGACCTGGGTAACGGGCAAGCCAGCGCCGAGCTCTACCGCATCTACACCGACGGCATACGCTCGTTTGCCAGCGGCGAGTACTATGTGGAACCAGCCGCCGACACCGCTTTCTACTACATCCAGCGCGCCTACGACCAGGGCTACCTCGACGGCAAGGCCTATGTGGGACTCTATATCTATGAGGGTACCCACGGCTACGAGAAAAATGAGGCACTGGGCGTGAGCCTGATGGAGGCCGCCGCCCTCGAGAGTGAGCGCCGCTTTGCCGGCGACTGCCCCGAGCCGTGCCACTGCCTTATCAACTACTACAAGGCTACGGGTCAGCCCATGAAGGCCGCCCCGCTCACCAAGTTGCTCCACAAGTATTATCCCAACCGCTACTAACCGTTCATGGAATATTATATCGCTATAGGCAACCAGCAGACGGGACCTTTCCCCTTTGAGGCTTTGGCCACGAAGGGTATCACGTCCGAAACACTCGTCTGGGCCACAGGATGGCCCACGTGGAAGCCGGCCTCGCAAGTGCCCGAATTGGCTCCACTGTTGATGGGAGCCGGCACGCCGCCGCCCATCCCCACACAGGTGACGCTGGGAGGCGCAGTCGCGCCGCCGCCCATTCCCATGGCCCCCGCTCCGGCCCCGGTCTCGCGTCCTGCTGGCGGTGGCAACGCCATGTTCCGTGGCGTGAGGGTGCCCGGCTACCAAACGGCCGCTCCGGTGAGCCAAGTGGCTTCGCAACCGGCCCCGCAGCCGCAGCCCTATCAAGCCCCAGCCCCGCAGCCGCAGCCTTACCAGAACCCATCGTCGCAGCCCGTGCCAAAGGTGCAACCCGCCCCGCAGTCACAACCGTCGCAACCGTCACAACCTGTTCCCGCCGAGGAGACGAGCGTTGTGGCCACCGATAAGTCGAGTACGAGCGCCACCAGCACCAGTACGAGCGAGAGCAGCAAGACCACCGAAATCGAGGGCACTTACAAGCCGTCGCTCACGAGCCCATGGCTGTGGCAGTCGATATTCGTGGCGTTGGTGTGCTTCCCGTTGGGTCTTGTGCCACTATATTACAGCATCCAGACGAAAAAGGCCAACGATGCCAAGGACACCGAGCTTGCCAAGGCGTTATCGGAAGAAACGTTGAAGTATCTCAAGATTGCCTTCTTTGTGGGTGGTATTTTGTGGACCATCGCCCTGTATTTCATTTGGAAAGTCAGTTATAGCGCGTAAAACCGCTTAACTGCAACCAGCATGAAAAAGTCACTTTGCCTGGGGCATCTCCTCGAGCGCAGGGGCGATGACCGGGGCCGTCGCATGAAACGGGTCGGTCATCTCCAGCAGGCTTACCTCTACTTTGAAGAATAACAAAAAACAAACATAGAAACATGGAAATCAAAACAATAGGAATACTCACGAGTGGCGGCGACGCCCCGGGCATGAACGCGGCCATACGCTCTGTCACGCGCAGCGCCATCTTCAGCGGTTTTAAGGTGAAGGGCATCTATCGCGGCTATCGCGGCCTCATCGACGACGAGGTGGCCGACTTCAAGACACAAAACGTGTCGAACATCATCCAGCAGGGCGGTACTATCCTTAAGACGGCCCGTTGCAAGGAGTTCACCACCGAGGAGGGCCGCAAACGCGCCTTCGAGGTGATGCGCAAGCACGAAATCGACGCGCTTGTCGTGGTGGGCGGCGACGGCTCCTTAACGGGTGCACGCCAGTTTGCCAGCGAATTCGACGTTCCCATTGTGGGTCTTCCGGGCACCATCGACAACGACCTCTACGGCACCGACCACACCATAGGCTACGACACGGCCCTGAACACCATCATGTGGTGTGTGGACCGCATCCGCGACACGGCGAGCTCCCACGAGCGCCTGTTCTTCATCGAGGTGATGGGCCGCAACGCGGGTTTCCTTGCCCTGAACGGCGCCATTGCCAGCGGTGCCGAGGCCGCCATCATCCCCGAGATTTCAACCGAGGTGGACCAACTTGCCGAGCTCATCCAGAACGGCTTCCGCAAGAGCAAGAACTCGTCGATTGTGCTCGTGGCCGAAAGCCCGGTCACCGGCGGTGCCATGGGCCTCGCCGAGCGCGTGCGCAACGAGTATCCGCAGTACGATACCCGCGTCACCATTCTGGGACACTTGCAGCGCGGTGGCTCTCCCACGGCGCAGGACCGCATCTTGGCGTCGCGCATGGGGGCTGCTGCTGTCGATGCCCTGCTCGAGGGCCAGCGCAACATCATGATTGGCGACCGCAACGACGAAATCGTGTATGTGCCCTTCAACAAGGCCATCAAGAACGACAAGCCCATCGACCGCGAGTTGCTCAAGACGTTGAAACGGCTCTCAATCTAAGTCTCGCGCCATGCAGTTGACCTATTCCCCTGCCGGCGGCGAGTTCTCCAAGAAACTGCTGCTTGAGACCTACGGCTGCCAAATGAACGTGGCCGACAGCGAAGTAGTGGCCAGTGTGGCAAAAATGGCTGGTTACGGCACCACCGAAAGCCTCGACGAAGCCGACGCCATCTTTATCAACACCTGCTCGGTGCGCGACAATGCCGAGCAACGCATCTTCGCGCGACTCGGCACCCTCAACGCCCTACGCAAGCGGCGCCGCCGTCGTTTGCTCGTCGGTGTCATCGGCTGCATGGCCGAGCGCCTCAAGGACGTATTGCTTCATGAGTACGACGTGGACCTCGTGGCTGGTCCCGACAGCTATCTGCAGATTCCCGAACTGCTGGCGGCCGCCGAGCGTGGCGAGAAGGCCATCGACGTGGAGCTGAGCCGCACCGAGACTTACCGTGACATCATCCCCATGCGGCTGGGCGGCAACGGCGTGTCGGGCTTCATCTCCATCATGCGCGGCTGCAACAACTTCTGCACCTACTGCATTGTGCCTTACACGCGCGGACGCGAGCGCAGCCGCGAGCCGCAGAGCATCCTCAACGAGCTTGCCGACTTGCGCAGCAAAGGTTTCAAGGAAGTGACCCTGCTGGGCCAGAACGTCCACTCCTACCTCTATAAACCGGCCGACGGTGGTGCGCCCGTCGATTTGGCCGCACTCCTCGTCCTGGTGGCCGAGGCGGCTCCCGAGATGCGCGTGCGTTTCACCACGAGCAATCCCGAGGACCTGAGCGACGCCATCCTCGACGTGATGGCCTCGCACGACAACATCTGCGAGCATATCCATCTGCCGGTGCAAAGCGGCAGCGACAAGGTGCTCAAACTCATGAACCGCAAATATACCCGCGCCTGGTATCTTGACCGTATCGCCGCGATTCGCGCGCGTATGCCCCATTGCGGTATCTCGACCGATGTGTTTACCGGTTTCCACGACGAGACCGAAGAGGATTTCCAGCTCACCCTGAGCCTCATGCGCGAGGTGGGCTTCGACTCGGCTTTCATGTTCAAGTACAGCGAGCGCCCTGGCACCTTCGCCGCCAAGCACCTGCCCGACAATGTGCCCGAAGAGGTAAAAATCGACCGCCTCAACCGCATGATTGCGCTGCAAAACGAGCTCTCGGCGTGCAGCAACAAGCGTGACGTGGGACGCACCTTTGAGGTGCTTGTCGAGGGCTATAGCAAGCGCTCCCGCGACGATATGTTCGGACGCACCCCGCAGAACAAGGTCATCGTCTTTCCAGCCGGCGACGCCCGCATCGGCGACCGCGTCACCTGCCTCGTCGAGCGCGCCACCAGCGCCACCCTCCTGGGCCGCCGCCTCGACCGATAATTACCGAATTGGATATAGCAAAATAAAGGGGAGCAAGAAAAACTTGCTTCCCTGTTATGTGTTTATCAACGAAGATTATACGCTGGCGGCGATAAGGCTCACGAAGAGGACCACTGGGCTCCACCACACGAGGTAGATGTTGAGCAGTTCGAGGGCGTTCATGTTCAGGCGGCCGCCGATGCGGTAGCAGCTGCTCCAACCCATGAGCTCGGTGTCGCTGTGGGTCTTGCTGGCCCAGTAGCAGTCGAGAGGCAGGATGGGCATGTAGGCGATGGTGAAGAACTGGTAGCGGACATCGCTCAGTTGCGAGAAGGGAGCCTTCACCATCGAGGTGCCGATGCCGTTTAAGGTGTATAACGAGGGCGTGTCGTCGATGGGGGAGAGTTCGCGCTCGCTGTCGGCGATAGGCGCGAAATAGTTGAAGGCGACCATCAAGAGGGCTATTACGGCCACGAGCCAATACTGGTGGTTGAGGACGGTGGCGAGGACGGAAACTGCGACGAGCGTGAGTAATTCGGCCTTCCAAACCATGGAGGGGTTAAGCTGGCTGTTAACACCATGGATTTCTTGAGAATAGTTGTTGTAAGTTTGCATAGCTTTTATCTTTTAGTGGTTTTTAATTTCACCATTATATAATTCGACCACCAAAAGGTTACACCCGCCCCTCCCACTTTTTTCACCAAACAAAAGGAATGAGCCTCCACGGAGTTGAAACACAGTATTTTTGGTATTCTTCGGTTTTTAGCAAAAGTTTTTCTTCTTCCCCTATTCTCATGACCATGAAAAACGCGTAAAGCAGCAGAACGAGTGCCGACACGACACTCATCGAGGTAAGCAAGCATGACAGCACCATGAGGCTCTCGCCCAAATACATGGGGTGGCGCACAAAGCTGAACATGCGCCGTGTCTTAATGGTCGATGTCATGGGAGTGACGGCGAAACTCTTACCCAGTGACCAAAGCGAGGCAAGGGCCATCGCAAGGCCCACCACAAAAACGACAGTGTGCACGCTCATCAGCGGGCACGTCTCATCAATCACTTTCACGGCTGCGATATTGGCGGCTATCACCCCCAACCAGTAAGGACGGTGCAATGGTGCCGCATCCGAAGTGGACTTGTTGTTGAAGAGCAGCACACCGCCCATCGCAAGATTGCAAAGCACCACGCCGGCTCTCACGGCGAAGAAGAAAGTGGGGGCAGGGAAGAGCGAGCATAGCCCCACTATGGCAAGATTGATAAATGTGACCCCGAAGGCCACATTTATCGTGTAGTTCTTATTTTTCATCAGTACACCCAAAAGCTCCAATCAAAAATCCAGCTGAGAAAATTGATGAACAGTAACAAGCCAATCCAAATGACCCAGCCTCCGATGCTGCTGCTATCGTTACCGCTATCGTGATAACTATAGTTGGGCTGGTTGTCATAACTGTAGTTGGGTTCGGTGTTGTAGCCGTCGCTCATGTCGGCGATTTCGTTGTAGTGGTTTTCGTAGTTCATTGCATTTTGGCGGGCAACAGAGAGTGAAAATTAGCGTATAAATGAAGGCCCGATGCCCTTATTAAAACCCACATTTATACTTTTTTTTCAACATTATATATGGCATCCACCAAAAGGTTACACCCCCTCCCACTTTTTTCACCAAACAAAAGGAATGAGCCTATAGTCAGCAAATAGGTGTTCTAAATCACACCAAAAGTAGTTCTTTTGTCGCAATTTCTGTGCAGGGTATTGACACCGTGCGGGTGCGGGTTGTAATTTTGTATGGAAATGCCGAATAAGGGTATTTGAAATTCACACTTTTATTATTAAAAACACAAATCGTATGAAAAAGCACATTTTTATTTTGTTTATCGCATTGTTTGCGTGGCC
>JAGCUP010000141.1 GCA_017962765.1 Muribaculaceae bacterium
CACCCCTCCAAACATCTTGTCGGTGGAAAAGATGTCGGTCTGCTTGAAGTGAATCTCATTGTAGTTGCCGCCGACGGTGACACCCCAACGCGTGGACGACTGTGCTGCAGCGTGGAGCGAAATCGCTGCCATCACCGCCAGAATCAATATTTTAGCTGTTTTTTTCATCTTCTTTGGTTTTTTGCGAATGCAAAACTAAAAATTTTTATTGGCATGGCCAACTGTTTCGTGTTAAAAAACCTCACATGCCCTTTTCGGCCACGGCGGCGAGCGCCTCCCACAAGGGGTCATGCGGCACGGGGGCCGTCACATCGACCACCTTGCCGCTTACGGGGTGGACGAAGTGGATGTGGTGCGACTGGAGCGAGATGCCTCCATCGGGATTGCTGCGCGCCGCACCGTATTTGAGGTCGCCCTTCACGGGACATCCGATATGGGCCAGTTGCGCGCGAATCTGGTGCTTGCGGCCCGTGACGAGTTCCACCTCGAGCAGGCTGTAGCGGTCGCCACGCGCAATGACGCGGTAGTGCATCTCGGCACGTTTCGCATCGCCACGCGGATGGTCACTCACCAGCGTGCGGTTGGTGGCCGAGGGTGACGGATACAAGTAGTTGACGAGCGTGCCCTGCGGGCGCGGCGGCTCGTCCTTGACGATGGCCCAATAAGTCTTGGAGACCTCGCCGCGGCGGAACAGGTCGTTCATGCGCGAGAGCCCCTTGCTGGTACGCGCAAAGACGACGAGGCCGCACGTGGGGCGGTCGATGCGGTGCGTGACGCCGCAAAACACATTGCCCGGCTTGTTATATTTCTCTTTAATCCAGCGTTTCAGCGTCTCGACGAGCGGCTCGTCGCCAGTGCTGTCGCCCTGCACAATCTCGCCGCACGCCTTGTTGACCACAATCAAGTGGTTGTCCTCATAAACTACTTCCATAAAATAGCATCGAAGTGATTAGAATGGTGCAAATTTAAGAAAAAATATCAAATGCGCCGCCCAATATTTGCCTAAAAGCGCACAATACCGCACTAAAATCACATTTTCATGCGCTAATTATGGTGGAAAAATCTTAAAGGCATATAATTGTGCCGAAAACGGCCGCCAAAAGGTGCATGTATGGCAAATAAATAATCTCAAAATGATGCATGCCTCGTTGCGCTGAAACGAAGAATCTACTTTTTGATTGAAGCAACCGTTGCGATTCTGCTCAACACAGATCTTGGCCATCAAAATCGCAAACTAGCCTATTTATCAAACGCAGAATGCGAATAGTTACTGATTGAAAAGAAGATGTTAAAAAACTGCAAAAATGCGACTGTCGAGAGAAGGGGAAATAAACAATTGACTATATTTGCATAATTTTTGATTGGCATTAGGAATCAAATATTTAAAAAACTACAATTAATAACCATTTTCAATTTATTAACATCATGAATAAGATTCTTATTACCTCACCTGTGCAATGTGATGATTTTTTTGTCAACGCTCCGGCCAATTCAATCTTTGAAATTGGAATCGACACCATGTTAGATGGGAACATTTCTATCCCGAGTGGGTGTGTGCTACGTTTTACAGGAGGATCAATAAATTCTCTATCGCCTACAACTATAACTGGTAATAATACACGTATTGATGCCGGTCTATATCAAATATTTGGCAATAATATTACACTTTCAGGAACATGGGTCGTAACTACCGGATACCCTGAATGGTGGGGAGCAAAGGCCTCTATACATAAAGATACCTTGACTCCTTATGACAACAAAGATGCCATACAAGCTGCATTAAATAGCCCCATTGGCCACATCACATTTGCATGTGGTTATTATTACATTGGCAGTTCATTGGTTCTTGACCGCATAAAAACAATTTCAATGCAAGGACGTGGTCAATGGATGCAACATTGGGGTTCTAATATAGATGACAATGTATTTTCGTGGACTGTCATTTGGTCAGACCAAAATTGCAATCTATTGGAGCTATTACCGATTACCTCAGGAGGAAACAATGGGACTATCACCATTAGGGGCGGCGCATTTGATGTCAGTAACGCTGGACTGAATTATAATAAGAGTGCCATATTAATCTACCCTGGAGGGTTGAATGCACCATTGATTTCTTCTTCTTTAATTGGACCTATGAACATTTGGGGATTTAATCCAGAAAGCCCCAATACAATCCATATTGAAGACCCCAAAAACAACGAATTGTATGGTAATGGCATAAAAATAACCGGACATATAGCAAATAAATCATTCCATCTCGCCACCTTGGATGTGATTATTCGCGGCTTTGGAACTGGTTTAAGAATTGATTATCAGGAAAATGGCAACAATTATGGAGATGTCACATCTCTAAAATTATATGGTTTAATAAATTGGTGCATACGAGCCATTTATGCTCCAAGTCGCGCCTTTAATGGAGGAGAAATTTCTTGTGACATTAATGTACAAGATATCAATCGCAGCAGTAAGATCTTACTACAACAAGATTTGGTAGACACTTCTGCCATTCCAATTATCGAAGGTAACATGCAAGAAGCATATATTAATCCTTTTATTTGGGACATTAGCTACGGTGATCCCATGTTTAAATTCACTAATACAGATCACATGCGGCTCGGTCCAAGACTTCTTTCGGTTATTGACCGCAGCTATAGTGTTTTGGGGCAAAAGTCCACTCATGATCCTGCTGTTGAATACGAAAGCCTAACACAGCTTGCAACAATTCGAAACACGGCGATTGACCAAGTTCTGGGAATTTTAGACCCACTACAACTTGGGGCATATAATGCTAAAGTACAGGCTAGCGGTTATGTACATACAATTGACAATGATTTTTTATCAATCGACAAAGTGTTACCAAATGCTAGTATATCCATCACCACTGAGCACATAGACGGTCTCAATAAATTGAATAAAAGCCCTTTCGACCCATGTGGCATGATTGTGAATTTCACAAACGACAGAAATAACACAGAAGCTTCACTAACATTTAATGCCTCTTTTGCCCAGGGGTTCGATGCAATTGGCAAATTGCAATTTATGGCCATTCATTTGAAAGGTCATGGTTACATTCATTTTGGAAACATGAAAGTTACTCTTACCGGAACAAGAAAGGTGAATGGCGTATGGGAAGTGTATGATGTCGTGTTCTATGATGCTGATTACTACAATGCTGTCATACCAGAAAAACTTAGGGACATTATAATTCCAATATTGATTACAGGATACGACCAAGACACAAATTCCGACATGAACCTTCAATCCCTTAAGGTTGAATTCACAAATTTAGTGATTGAAGGGATGTCACCATGCTGGTCTGGGGAATGCTTTAAAATGTTCATTGAAGGTCGTTTGTGTAAACATTTCAATCAATTAGTTTGGACTGCTGGTGGCGGATCACTAGGCAACACCATTACACGCAACGGAAAACCCTATCTTCTTGGAACGAAACAATACTCCAATTTCTCTTCATTACCTTCAAATGCAGCTATTGGAGCCAGAGGTATTGTGGAGTGTTCTAATTCAGAACAATTCCCTGTTGTGAAAACCAAGAATGGATGGTTTGTGGAGAATTTAGTGGGAACATCTCAAGAACTATCTTCTTATAATTCTATTTTTGGAGAATTGACAGTCGGACAACAAGCATTTGACACAACATTGGCAAAACCTGTATGGTGGAATGGCAACACATGGATTTCTTAATATTCTTCATTAAATTTTTTCAATTATTGTGATTATGAGTTTTTCATCCATTAATAAAAACCGCTTAACTTGTTTGTTGATTTTATCAACAATAGCATTTGTGGCCTCGGGATATGATTTCATGATTGATGATATTGCTTATAGCATCAACTCTGACGGTGAATCGGTTTCGGTTACCTATACTTCAACAATCTACAACTATAATCACCTTAAACCTCCGTATGAAATTGAGGTGCCCAATGTAGTAGCCTATGGCGAAAAAGTTTATAATGTGACTGCGATAGCTCCCCATGCCTTTGCTGGTGCCGAGATATACAGCATTTATATGTGGGGAGGTGTGACCAAAATTGGTGATGGAGCTTTCAAAAATTCAAAAATAACAAATTGCTCTTTGTCCGCTTCGCTTGTTACACTTGGCGATAGTGTTTTCTATGCTAGCACTCTTCCCATCATCACCATACCCGACAATGTGGAGTCGGTGGGCAAAAGCACATTTGAGAACTCGGGGCTTACGTCGGCAACTTTAGGCAAAAAAGTATCCTCGATAAGTACCAATATGTTCAAAGGTTGTCTGCAACTGAATGAATTTGTCATACCTTCCTCGGTGACAGCTATTGAGAATAATGCTTTTCGGGGAAGTGGCATTACATCTATTGAAATTCCCAACACGGTACTCACCATATCGTCAGGCGCTTTTGAAAATTGTAAGAGTTTGGTGTCGGCATCCATAGATTGTCCTACTATTGTATCTCATTTGTTCAAGGGATGTAATAAGCTCTCTCACATCACCATAGAAAAAAGTGTGCGGACTATTCAAACTAATGCCTTCAATGGGACATCCATTCAAGAAATCAACTTGCCGGCATCATTGGAGCAAGTTGAAGAAGGAGCGTGCCGGGCTTGTCATAATCTGCTCCGTGCCGACATAAATTGTTCGGTTGTGCCTAAAAACCTCTTCGGAGGAAACACCAAACTCGCCCAAATCATATTAGGAGATAATGTGAGAGATATCAAATCAGGTGCATTTTCCGGCCTCTCTGCTTTGACACACATTGATATTCCCGCCTCAGTTGAAATAATTGAAACAGGCGCGTTTGATAGTCAACTTATTAAAACAGTAACTGTAGCTTGTGCAAATAGCCACTACGACTCACGCGATAACTGTAATGCCATTATAGAAACTTCCAACAACTCTCTTGTGTTCGGTTGTGCCAACACAAGTATCCCATCATCCATTGTGGCCATTGGAGACAGTGCATTTGCAGGTTGCACCGACCTTTCATGGATAATAATACCTGAATGTGTTGAGGCAATTGGGAATGAAGCCTTCACACATTGCGGAGAATTGACCGTTTGTATGGGGCCTAACATCAGCGAAATAGGCGAGGCGGTGTTCTCTCAATGCGAAGTCAGCTCGCTCTTTGTATATGGCAACATTCAACAAAAAGGAACTGCTCCATTTAAAAATTCTCACATACGAAATCTTCACATAATGAGGAACGTGAACGATTTGACAAACGTATGTTTTGAGGGATTAGAAACCATTTATTCTTACAATAACAACCCACCAGAATGTTCATTAAGCACATTTAATGATTATTCCATACCACTCCATGTCCCTCATGATGCCACCGCATCCTATTTTACACATGCAGTGTGGGGAAAGTTTTTCGACTTGGACAACGATGCTCCCCAATCCCCTTTACAAGTTAATTGTGACACAATCAGTCTTTGTGTTAATGAAACCATGACAATACCTGTGCGCGTACCCGATTTACCTCAGATAGTAGAGTGGGAATCCTCAGACAACACGGTAGCCACTGTTACAGATGGAAACGTAACAGCTTTGAGTATAGGAGAAGCCACCATAAAAGTGACATGGCTTCACGAGCAAGTTCTTTGTCATGTGGTCGTGACTCCCTCACCCGCTGAAACCATCATCACGCTTGACAAGCATTCACTAAAAATGAATATAAACGATGTGGAAACCATCATCCCCACCATCACACCCGAAAAAGTGACAATCACAGCTGAAAGCGACAACCCAGCGGTGGCAACCGCACGCATAGTGGATGATATAGTGCGTGTCTATGCCCTCACGCCAGGCAAGGCGATTATTACGGTATCCTCCCTTGACAGAGAAGCACAACCCGATTATTGCGAGATTCTCGTTTTGGGCACTTTTAAGAAAGGAGATGTAAACGGCGACGGTGTTGTTAGCGGAAGCGACGTGAGTGCCCTCTACAACGTATTGCTCAACAACACCGAAGTGATGGGCGAACCCGATGTCAATAGTGACGGAATAGTTAACGGTACTGATATCACATTGTTATACAATATTCTACTTGAACAATGATTATTTAAGGTGGGTTCTATAAATTAACTTGAGATGTTTTTGATTTGTTTTCGAGCAGATGCGTGGTTAAAGTCGATGCGGCATAGCGGGCTATGGTGCAAGACTTTAACACAGCAAATAGCGAAAAGAAACAAAACACAGCCAAGAACTCATTTTACTTGTTTTTTAATTTATAGAACCCACATTAACAATAAGGCTCTTATCAACAACACCTTACGTCATTTTAGATATTTAGAGACATTCAAATAAACATTCAATTCATTTAGCGTATCATCACTTCACAACATTCAACTTTTTCTTAAGAAGTAAAATATTTTGAATTTCCATTTTGTATTTCGAGCCTTTTGCTGTAATTTCGCAGTTTGAAATGATTCAATCAGCGAAATATAAAAACGATGAGCAGCATCAGCAAATGGCGCGTGGAGGACAGCGCCGAACTGTACAACATTCATGGTTGGGGCCTCAAATATTTCTCAATCAATGAAAAAGGGCACATCACGGTGACCCCGAAACAGACCTACGCCGGGGTCGACCTGGTGGACGTGATGAACGAGTTGCGCACGCGCAACATCACAGCGCCCATTCTGTTACGTTTCCCCGACATTCTCGACAACCGCATCGAGAAAATCGCCAGTTGCTTCAAAAAGGCCGCCAAGGAATATGACTACAAGGCGCAGAACTTCATCGTCTATCCCATTAAGGTGAACCAGATGAGGCAAGTGGTGGAGGAAATCGTGGGACACGGCAAGAAGTTTAATATTGGCCTTGAGGCCGGCTCCAAGCCCGAACTGCACGCCGTGCTGGCCATGAACATGGGGTCGTACAGCGACAAGTCGCTCATCATTTGCAACGGATACAAGGACGAGAGCTACGTGGAGCTCGCCCTGCTGGCGCAAAAGATGGGACGACGCATCTTCCTCGTTGTCGAAAAACTCAACGAGCTCAAGCTCATCAGCGACGTCGCCTTCAAGCTGGGCATCAAGCCCAATTTGGGCATACGCATTAAGATTGCCAGTAGCGGCAGCGGCAAGTGGGAGGAGAGTGGTGGCGACCGCAGCAAGTTCGGGTTGAACACGAGCGAGTTGCAGAGCGCCCTCGAATATCTCGCCGAGCGCAAGATGACCGACTGCCTCAAGCTAATCCACTTCCACATCGGTAGCCAAATCACCAAGATACGCCGCATCAAGAACGCGCTGCGCGAGGCCTGCCAGTTCTACGTGCAGCTGAGTCGAATGGGCTTCGACCTGGACTTCATCGACATCGGCGGTGGCTTGGGCGTGGATTACGACGGCACGCGCAACAGCGCGAGCGAGCACAGCATGAACTATTCCATCCAGGAGTATGTCAACGACTCGATTTACCAGCTCGTCGATGCCTGCGAAAAGAACGGCCTCAAGCACCCCAATATTATCACCGAGAGCGGACGTGCCCTCACCGCACACCACAGCGTGCTCGTTGTCGAGGTGCTCGAAACCGCCTGCCTCCCCGAGTGGGACGAGGATAACGACGTGCTCGGCGACGACGAGAACGAGTTGGTGCGCGACCTCTACGAAATTTGGGATAAAATCAATCAGGCGCGGCTGCTTGAAGACTGGCACGACGCACTGCAAATCCGCGAGGAGGCACTCGACCGCTTCAGCCTCGGCCTCATCGACCTGCGCACGCGAGCCCTGGTCGAGAAACTCTTCTGGAGCGTGGCACGCGAGGTGAACCTCATCGCCAGCGACATGAAACACGCGCCACAGGAACTGCGCAGCGTGGCCCGCATGTTGCCTGAGAAATACTTCTGCAACTTCTCGTTGTTCCAGTCGCTGCCCGACCTGTGGGCCATCGACCAAGTGTTCCCCGTGGTGCCCATCGACCGGCTCACCGAGCGTCCCGACCGCATGGCCACGCTGCAGGACATCACGTGCGACAGTGACGGCAAGATAGGGTGCTTTATCTCGACGCAAGGTGTGTCGCACTCACTGCCTGTGCACCGTCTCAAGGAAGGCGAGCACTATTACTTGGGCGTGTTCCTTGTAGGCGCCTACCAGGAAATTTTGGGCGATATGCACAACCTGTTCGGCGACACCAACGCGGTACACATCGACGTTTATAAAGACCACTATGAAATCGACCAAGTGATTGACGGCGAAACAGTGGCCGAAGTCCTTGACTACGTGCAATTCAGTCCCAAGGAGCTGGTGCGTAACGTGGAATCGTGGGTGGCCGAATCGGTGCGCGCCGGCAAGATTACCGCCGAAGAGGGCAACGAGTTCGTCCGCAACTACCGCAGTGGCCTCTATGGCTATACCTATCTTGAACGCAACTAACACCCGACGGCAATGAAAAAGCTCGTGATATTTGACCTCGACGGCACCCTGCTCAACACGATTGAGGACCTGGGGCACGCCGCCAACTATGCCCTTGAGATGCACGGCTACGCCACGCTGAGCATGGCCAGCTATCCGTTTTTCGTAGGTAACGGAGTAAAGCGGCTTATTGAGCGCGTGCTTCCCGAAGACGCACGAAGCGCCGACATCGTAGAGGCGCTGCTCAAGGATTTCAAGACCTACTACGACGAGCATGACACCGACTTCACACGTCCCTATGAAGGCATCCCCGAGCTCCTTGACGAGTTGCGTGCCCGCGACATAATGCTCGCCGTGGCCTCGAACAAATACCAGCGTGCCGTGAACGACATCATCGGCCATTTCTTCGGGCATCACGACTTTGTGGCCATCGTGGGACAGAACGAAGGCATCCCCGTCAAGCCCGACCCATCCATCGTGTTCCAGATTCTTGCCGAGGCCCGCGTGCCCAAGAGCGAGGTGCTCTATGTGGGCGACTCGGGCATCGACATGGAAACTGCGCGTCGCGCCTGTGTCGATTCGGTGGGTGTCACGTGGGGTTTCCGCCCCGAGAAGGAGCTGAACGAGTATCACGCAAGCGTGATTGTGAACCGCCCCGCCGACATCCTCGAGGTGGTGGAAAAAGGAATATTGATTTAATCGTTGACTCATACCCATGGACTGGCTAGTTGATTTGTTTACAGGAACAGGCATTGCCCACACCATTTTAATTTACTCCATCGTCATCGCCGTGGGCGTGCTGTTGGGGAAAGTTAAATTTTTCGGCATTTCGCTGGGCGCCACATTCGTCCTGTTCATGGGCATCCTGGCCGGCCACTTCCACATGGAAGTAGATGAGGACATCCTCAAGTTTGCACAAGAATTCGGCCTCATCCTGTTTATCTTCTCCATCGGTCTTCAGGTGGGACCCGGTTTCTTTTCCTCGTTCAAGGAAGGAGGCCTCAAACTCAACGGCCTAGCCGTGCTCATCATTGCACTCAATATTGTGGTGGCCCTCATCATCTTTTTCTCAAGTGGAATAGAGGCCAACGCGCTTGTGGGCGTGCTGCAGGGCGGCGTGACCAACACGCCTGGCCTGGGTGCGGCTCAACAAGCGCTCATCGAGACACGCGGCGCCGACGCGGCAATGGACCTGAACGAAGTGATGTCGATGGGCTATGCTGCAGCTTACCCGCTTGGCGTGGTGGGCATTATCCTCACGATGGTGATAATCAAATCGATTTTCAAAATCGACGTCAAGCGCGAAACGAAAGCCATTGAAGACGACAACTACAACAGCCTGCTCAAGCCCCATATTGTCACTTACCGCGTGACTAACAAACTCATCTACGGCATTACCATCGCGCGCCTGCACAACATCATCGACCGCAACTTTGTCATCTCGCGTCTCAAACGACCCGACGGAGAGGTGATTATCCCTGTCTCCTCGACCACCCTCGAAAAGGACGACCTGCTGCGCATCGTGCTCAGTGTGCAGGACGAGGAATTTTTCGACGCCATTATCGGCCCTCCTGAGGAAGTGGACTGGGAACACGACCCGGCACCCCTCGTGTCGAGGCGCATCGTCGTCACTAAGAGCGAATACTCCGGGCGTCGCCTCGGTTCGCTGCGCATCCACAAGGGGTACGAATTGAACCCCACGCGCGTCAACCGCGCAGGCGTGGACCTGCTGGCGAACCCCAACTTGGCGCTACAGGTGGGCGACCGACTTACCGTGGTGGGCCAGCTGGCCGACATCGAGCGTCTCGCCGCTAAGCTGGGCAACTCGATGCGTCGCCTCAACGAGCCCAATATGTTCACCATGTTCATCGGCATCTTCCTGGGCATCCTCGTGGGCTCCATCCCCATCATGTTCCCGGGAATGACGGTGCCCATGAAACTGGGTCTGGCCGGAGGACCACTCATCGTGGCTATTCTGCTGGGACGCTGGGGATACAAAATTAAGATTGTCACCTACACCTCGTCGAGCGCCAACCTGCTGCTACGCGAACTCGGCATCTGCCTCTTCCTCGCCTCGGTGGGACTTGCCGCAGGCGGAAAGTTTGCCGCAACCATATTCAACGCCACCGGCTTGCAGTGGGTGGGCTACGGATTCCTCATCACCTTCCTTCCCATCCTCATCGTGGGTTGCCTGGCACGCTGGCGACATAAGCTTAACTACTGCTTTATCATGGGACTACTCGCAGGTGCCACCACCGACCCGCCCGCGCTGGCCTACGCCAACAAGACGGCGGGCAACGACGCTCCTGCCGTGGCCTATTCCACCGTCTATCCGCTCACGATGTTCCTGCGCGTCATCATGGCGCAAATCCTTATCTTGGCACTACTCTAACATGGCGTTCACCGGCACCCATTACTTCGACGACGGCACCACGCTCTACCGCTGGGGCCTCACGCAAGAGGACAGCGAGCAACTCGCGCGAGAATGCAAGCAACTGGGCCTTGATGCCACCGTTGAGGCCAAGGCCGAGAGCCGACGACGCGAAATCCTCGCCGAGCGCCTACTGGTGAACCATATCGTGCGAAATGCCAACTTGCAACATAACGAAGACCGCGCACCGGTTATTAACGAGCTTGACGGATTCCTCAGCATCGCCCACACGCGCCAAGAGTTAGTTATCGCCGTCAACCCTCATCATGCCGTGGGAATAGACTTAGAAACATATCGCGACCGCGTGCTGCGGGTGCGGGACGCTTTCCTTAACGAGAGCGAGCGCACGTGGATTGACGCTGACGACCTCATGCCCCACGTCGTAGCCTGGACCGCGAAAGAAGCCATATTCAAAGTCATCGAGCAACACCGCCGCGTCCGCAGCTACCGCAACGACATCATCCTCGATCCCTTCACGCTCCCCGATGGACTGCCTCCTGCGCCGGGTTCCCCATGCCCCACCCTCCTCCACACGGCCTCTTTTGCCGAAGGTACCGGCAGCACCTCCTTTGCCCTCACCACCATCCTCACCCCTACCTCTTCCTTTACCCTTGCAAGGACGAAAAAGCTATGAAAAAGTGGATTCTATTTATATGGACAGCGGCCATGACGGCTACGGCGGGTGCCGTGGACGGCACAATGACCGACACGATTGTGCTTGATGACGTGGTAGTAACGGGGTTCAAGAGCGAGCCCGTGGCTTCATCGACAGTAATCGGGCCAAAAGCCATTGAGCGAAACCGCGTGGTGGGCGAACGAGATGCCAGCGGCATGGTGCCAAACTTCTTCATCCCCGAATATGGCTCACGCATGACGAGCACCATCTATGTGCGTGGCCTGGGAGCGCGCATCGACCAGCCCAGCATGGGCCTGAGCATCGACAATGTGCCCGTGCTGTGCAAGGAGAACTACGACTTCGACCTTCCCGACATCATGCGCCTTGAGATGCTGCGAGGTCCGCAAGGCTCGCTCTACGGACGCAACACCATGGGCGGGCAAATGAACATTACCACACTTTCGCCACTCGCCTGGCAGGGCACGCGCACCCTCATCGAAGCCGCCAACCACGGCCATTGGCGCCTGGGTGTGAGCCAGTATTCCAAGATAGGCGAAAAATGGGGGGTGATGGTGAACGGCAACATGACGCGCGGCACCGGCGAGTATGTAAACCGCTACAATGGAAAGCGCACCGACTGGGAGCGCTCGGGGGGCGGACGCCTTAAAATCGAGTGGCAACCCACGCCCTCACTCTCCATCAGCAACGCACTACTTTATACTAAGTCGAAGCAAGGCGGCTACCCCTACGAGTGGGTTGAGACCGGCCAAATTGCCTATAACGACACGTGTTTTTACCGTCGCACGAGCATCATCGACGGCCTCAACATCGAGTGGCGATTGCCGCAGGCAACACTCACCAGCGTGAGCAGCTACCAGCATATCAACGACAACATGACGCTTGACCAAGACTTCACGCCCCTGCCCTACTTCACCCTCACCCAGGCACGGCGCGAGAACGCCCTCACCCAAGAGCTGCTGGCACACAGCAACAGCACAGGAGCCTACCAATGGCTCGCCGGCGCCTTCGGTTTCTACCGTCGCTACCACATGAATGCGCCCGTGACCTTCAAGGATGAGGGCATCGCGCGCCTCATCGAGGACCATGCTAACGAAGCCTACTCAGATTACCCCATACGCTGGGCTACACGCGAGTTTGAATTGGGCAGCATTTTCACAAGTCCCAGCTGGGGAGTGGCCCTCTACCACCAATCGAGCTATCAGTGGAAAGGCCTCACTCTCACCGCGGCACTGCGCCTCGACTACGAGCACGCACGCCTCAACTACCGCAGTACGACACACACGGGCTACGACATCATCGAGCGCGCAACTGGGGCGCTTTACCGCCACGACAACATCGATATTGACGACAGCGGCACCCTCAACAAGCATTTCCTGCAGCTGCTGCCCAAGATCTCGCTCTCTTACAGTCCCGACAAGCGTTTCACCGCATGGCTTTCGGTCGCCAAAGGCTATAAGGCCGGCGGTTTCAACACCCAAATGTTCAGCGACGTGCTCCAACAGCGCCTCATGGGTATGATGGGCATCGGCGCAAGTTACGACATTGACCGCGTCGTGGGATATGAGCCCGAAAAAGCGTGGAACTACGAGGCAGGCGTTAAGTTCGACCTAGCCGACGGGCGGCTCCTGATGCAACTCAACGCCTTTTACATTGACTGCCGCGACCGCCAACTCACCACCTTCCCCGACGGAACCACCACAGGGCGCGTAATGACCAATGCCGGCAAAACGCGTTCGGCAGGTGCCGAGGCACAACTCACCGCCACACCCATCACAGGCCTCACGCTCACTGCCAACTACGGCTTTTGCGACGCTCGTTTCATTGAATATAATGATGGCCGCGCCGACTATCATGACAAGCGCATCCCCTACAGCCCTGAACACACCCTCTATCTGCAAACACTCTACACCGTTCCACTGTACGCCAACCCATGGTTCAAAGACCTTACCTTCGACGTGAACTTGCGGGGCGTCGGCGACATCTACTGGAACGAGGCCAACACGTTGCGACAGCCTTTCTACGCGCTGCTGGGCGCCGGCGTCACGCTCGCCGGTGACGAATATTCGCTGCAACTGTGGGGCCGCAACCTCACGAGCACGCGCTACAACACGTTCTACTTTGTGTCCATCGGCCACGAATTCCTTCAGCGTGGCCACGGCATCCAGTTCGGCGCCACCCTCCAGCTACATTTTTAACCCGAACATTCGTGTTTAGGGGGAAGCACTGTTCTAAAAAAAGTGGAAAGTGTTCATTTTTGGCACAAGGTTATGTTTTTTCCTGAAAAAAGGTGTAACTTTGCAACTAAAATAACGCAATAGCGCAACTATGGAACAAGAAAAAAACGCTCAAAACGAGGCCTTAGAGGCCACAAAAGAAAAGGCTCAAGAAGCTCAAGAAAAAGCTCAAAAGCCTGCGCCTAACGATGAGGCCGAACACAAGACCATCGTAAAGAAGCGCGAGCGCGGACTGCTCGCCGCCATCGGCATCTTTGCCGTCGCCATGGCTGCCATCGCCATCCTGGGCTTACTGCTGATGCGCGAGCCTGACGACACCACGCAAGGACAGGCCGACTGCGACGCCGTACGCGTGAGCGGCAAGCTGCCGGGCCGCATCGTCCACTTCTATGTGCACGAGGGCGACTATGTGTACGAGGGCGACACCCTCGTGAGCATCTACTCGTCGACTGCTGATGCCGCACTCTACAAGGCGCGCTCGATGCAAGACGCCGCGCTCTCGCAAAACCAGAAGGTGGAACACGGTACGCGCAGCGAGATTATCAAGACCGCCGAGAACGCCGTGCAGCAAGCACAAGCCGCCGAGGAAATCGCCCGCAAGACCTACGAGCGCATGGAAAACCTCTACAAGGAGGGCGTAGTCAGCGAACAGAAACGTGACGAGGCCAAGGCAGCCTACGACGCCGCCAGCGCCGCCGTGCGCACCGCCACCTCGCAGCTCGAGCTGGCCCGCAACGGTGCCCAACGCGAAGACAAGAACGCCTCGCGAAGCATGGCCAACGTGGCGCGCGGCAGCGTTATGGAGGTGCAATCACTGCTCGAGGACCAAATTCTCGTGGCACCCTGCGACGGCGAGGTGAGTGAGATTTATCCTCACGAGGGCGAACTTGTGTCAACAGGCACGCCCATCATGACCATCTCGAGACTTGAGGACATGTGGGTTTCGTTCAGTGTGCGCGAAGATTACCTCACAAACCTTACCATGGGCAAGGAAATCAATGTCACTATCCCCGCGCTGGGCGACAAGGCTGCCAAGATGAAGGTGTTCTACATCCACGACATGGGCAGCTACGCCGCTTGGAACGCGACGAAGGCCACGGGACAGTACGACCGTAAGACTTTCGAGGTGAAGGCGCGTCCAGTGACCCCCATCGAGAATTTCCGTCCGGGCATGTCGGTATTGCTTAAGAAATAAACACCACCGCGCCGCGATGATAAGTGAGTATGTCAAGGAAACGGTGAAGCGGGGACTCGTATCGCTCGTGCGCCGGCGCATCTACTTCATTATGATGGTAGTTGTGCCCTTGTTGGGCGCATTCTTCTTCCTTGAACTCATCAAGAGCGGCAGCGTGGAACAAGCGCCCGTGGGCCTTGTCGATCTCGATAACACGGCACTCTCGCGCAACCTGTCACGACACCTCGCCGCCATGCAGCAGGTCGATGTGATCCAGCAGTATGCCTCGTTCGATGAGGCGCGCCAGGCCGTGCAGCGTGGTGAAATCCTTGGATTCTTCTTCATTCCCGCCAACCTGAGCGACAATGCGCTCGGCGGCCATCACCCCACGCTCAGCTACTACGTCAACTATGCCTACTATGCGCCGGCCTCGATGCAGTATAAGGGCTTCAAGACCATCACTGTGCTCGCCAACGGCGGTATCGCCACAAACGTGATGCAGACCTTAGGGGCTACCGGCGAGCAAATCAGTGCCACGTTGCAGCCCATAGCCGTACACACCCACCCCATCGCTAATCCGTGGCTTAACTACAGCTACTACCTCAACGCATCGTTCATTCCCACATTCTTTGCCCTGATTATCTTACTCGTGACCGCATTCACCATCGGCATCGAGCTTAAGTACGGCACCTGCAAGCAGTGGGTGGAACGCGCCGGAGGCTCCATGGGATTGGCACTTACGAGCAAGTTGGCACCGCAGACCGCCATCTTCGTGGTGGTGGGATGGACCATCCAGTGGATGATGTACCGCGTCTATGGCCTGCCGCTCAACTGCTCGCCATGGGTGATGCTCACCGCCATGGTACTCTTCGTGCTTGCCAACCAGGCCTTCGCCCACACCCTCATCAGTCTCGTGCCTAACTTCCGCTACGGCACCACGCTGTGCTCGCTGGTGGCCGTAATCTCGTTCTCGCTGTGCGCCTTCTCGCTGCCGCTCGAGGCCGAGTACCCGTGGTTGGCTTCGTTGAGCTACATCATTCCGTCGCGCTACTACTTCCTGATAAGTATGGACCAGGCCCTTAACGGCATCCATCCCTACTACTCGCGGTGGTATTTTGCCGCGCTGCTGGGCTTCACCGTGCTGCCGTGGTCGCTCATGTGGAAGTTGAAGAAAGAATGTCTCAACCCCGTTTATGTACCGTAGGCCCATGGGAAAGAAGTTGCGTATAGGAGGCTGGTTTGGCGACATCCTGCGGGTGAGCCGCAAGGAGTTCTATCTCTCGTTCCATGACGTAGGCGTCATCGTCTTCTTCGTGGTACTCGCCTTTGCCTATCCCGTCCTCTACGCACTCATTTACAACCCCGAAGTGGCCCGCGACGTGAAAGTCGTTGTCGTCGATGACGACCGCAGCGAACTCTCGCGCAACTTCGTGCGTTCGGTCGACGCCACCAGCGAAGCCAACGTGATAGGCTATGCCGCCAATATGGAAGAGGCGCGCAAGGCCGTCAACGAGAAGGAGTGTTATGGAATCATCTATTTCCCTGATGGATTCTCGGCCGAAGTGGAGCGAGGACAGCAAGGCGACGTGGTGCTATACACCGACATGAGCTTGCTCATGCGATACAAACAGTTGCTCACCGCAATGACCAACGTGCAGCAGACCTATTGCTCACATATCATGCTCGAGAAATTGCCGGCCATGGCCGGAAGCGGTGGCGCCATCATCGAGAGCCGCGAGGTGCCCATCGGCAACACCGGTCGAGGCATCGCCAGCGCTGTGCTGCCCGCTGTGCTCATCCTTGTGCTGCAACAAAGTATGCTATTGGGTATCTGCATGCTACGTGGCGGCAGCCGTGAGCGCCGCCTCAGGAACGGCGGCCGCGACCCGCACGACGTGGGCGCCGCGGTAGGTTCCACCATCCTGGGCAAGACGATTACCTACCTCATCATCTACCTGATACCGTCGATTTACGTACTGTTCATCGTGCCCATCATGTTCTCCTATCCGCAGAACGGCAACCCGATTGAAATCCTCGTGTTCCTGTTCCCCTTCATGCTTTGTGCCTCGTTCATGGGACAGTCGCTGCAGGTGTTCGTCAACGAGCGCGAGAGCACCTTCCTCGTACTGGTGTTCACCTCGGTCATCTTCATCTTCCTCTCGGGAATCTCGTGGCCGCGATACGCTATGGGAGGGCTATGGCACAGCGTGGGTAACGCTATTCCCTCGACCTGGGCTGCCAACGGATATATCCTCATGATGACCGACGGAGCCACGCTTGTCAAAGTCCAGCACCACTACTTCATGCTCTGGGGACTCGCCGCAGCCTATTTCATCATTGCTTACTGCGTGGAGCGATTCATCTGCCGCCCGCGCTACAAGCGCATGGAATACTACGACGCCAAAGACCCCGGCTCCTTACTCCGCGAGGAAGCCCGCCGCAACGGCCTCGACTGACCTACCACGCCGATTTACGAGACTGCGTCTCGCACTACGCCGACAAGCTACACCCAAAGCTCATGGCTCAAAGCTCATAACTCAAAGCTCATAGCTCATAGCTCATGGCTCATAGCTCATGGCTCAAAGCTGCTTAACGGCGTTTCTTGCGGGGCTGGGGCTGCTGGGTGTTTTTGAGGCGCTTGAGGGCTAATTGTGACTCGCGGTCGCCTTGTGCGGCGGCCAAGTTGTAGAAGTGGCGGGCCTGGGTGAGGTCCTGCTTGACGCCTTCGCCCTGCTCATAGCACTCACCAAGGCAGAACTGCGCGTCGGCATTGCCCTGGTCGGCGGCTTTCTTCCATAGCTCCACAGCGCGTGTCTCGCTCTTTTTCACGCCGCGGCCCTCGAAGTAGCGGAGGGCGAGCGCCTGCTGCGCATCGGCATGCCCGGCGTCGGCGGCCTGCGTGAGCCACTGCACGGCGCGCGCCTGGTCGGCCTTTACGCCAATGCCGTCGCCATAGCATCGTGCAAGCTGGTACCATGCCTCGGGGTTGTCCTGCCCGGCTGCCAGCATCCACCAGTTGAA
>JAGCUP010000142.1 GCA_017962765.1 Muribaculaceae bacterium
ACACCTTGTCGGCCAAGCCGAATTTGTTGACGGCGGCTACGCTGTCGCCACCGACCACGAGCGAGTAGGCGCCGTTCTGGGTAGCCTCGGCCACATACTTGGCAATTTCGCCCGTTCCTACGGCGAAGTTGTCAAACTCGAAGACACCCACGGGTCCGTTCCACAGGATGGTCTTGCTGGCGAGAATGATTTTCTTCCAGTTCTCGAGCGAGGCGGGCGAAGCGTCCATACCTTCCCATCCGTCGGGAATGTTGTAAATGTCCACCACCTGGCGGTTGGCGTCGTTGCTGAACGAGTCGCCGGCGACGGTGGCCACCGAGAGGCCCAGATTCACGCCCTTCTCCTTGGCAGCGGCGATGACGTTGAGTGCCTCGGGCATGAGGTCGTCCTCGTGAAGCGATTCGCCGATGTGCCCTCCTTGTGCTTTAATAAAGGTGTAGCCCATGCCACCGCCGATGATGAGGTTGTCGACCTTATCGAGCAGGTTCTTAATGACGGCGAGCTTCGACGATACCTTGCTGCCGCCGATGATGGCGGTGAAGGGGTGTTGAGCGTTCTTGAGCACGTTGTCGATGGCGGTCACCTCTTTTTCCATAAGCAGGCCCAGCATCTTGTGATCGTTGTCAAAGTAGTCGGCCACGACAGCAGTCGAAGCGTGACGGCGATGGGCTGTGCCGAAGGCGTCGTTCACATAGCAGTCGCCGTAGCTGGCCAGCGTCTTGGCAAACTCGGCCTGGCGCACCTTCATTTCCTTCTTGGCGGCATCGTATTCGGGAGTGCCTTTCTCCACGCCCACGGGCTTGCCTTCCTCCTCGGGATAGAAGCGTAGGTTCTCGAGCAGCAGGGCTTCACCCGGCTTGAGTGCTGCTGCGGCATCGCCAGCCTTGGCGCAGTCAGGAGCAAAAGCCACCTTTACTCCGAGTGCCTCGGAGACTGCATCCACGATTTGCGAGAGCGACAGTTTGGGGTTCACTTTTCCCTTGGGCTTGCCCATGTGGGACATGATGACGAGGCTTCCGCCATCGGCCAGCACTTTTTTGAGGGTGGGCATGGCGCCACGGATGCGGGTGTCGTCGGTGATTTTACCTTCTTCGTTCAGGGGCACGTTGAAGTCAACGCGCACCAATGCCTTCTTGTTGGCAAAGTCAAAAGTCGAAAAATTAGCCATTGTTCCTTGTTTGTAGTGGTTGTTTTAATATTGTTGATAAATGCTTTTTGTTCTCTTGAGGCGCAAAGTTACAAAAAAATCGCCATTTTAGCTCCATGTTGTCTTTAAATAATGAAAAACCGCCCTCCAAACACTTAATATTTCCTAAAAACTGCCGCTATACTCTTTTTTTTCTTATCTTTGCGGGCGATTTCAAGAATGTAACAGTAAAGCATCGATTATGAAACATTTTAGAATTCTCTCCATCGTGGTCGTGGGCCTCCTTCTGGCCCTTGCCACCAATGCTGGCGCGCAGGTTAATAACAACGCGCCCAACGGCCTGCTTGACCGTCCCACCACCAGCAAGCCCTCGCAGCCCGACAAGGACAAGGATAGTGGCAACAAGGGTGACCAAAACAAGGATAAAGGAGGCAACAAAAGCGATAACAAAGGTGACAACAAGCAAGGCAAGGAAGGTAACAAGGATAAGGACAGCGCCGACAAGGGCAGCAACAAGAAACCCAACGAAGGCCATACCGTGGCCGGTCACAAGGGCGGCTACCGCATCCAGGCCATGATTGTCACCGGTTCGAAAGGCAAGGCGCAGGCTACTGCACGCGCCCGCGAGATAGCCAGCAAATATCCCAATTACCGTACCTACATCTCCTATAAGGCTCCCTCGTGGCGGCTTCGCCTGGGCGATTTCGACAACCAGGACGACGCCAAGAGCGCGCTGGCCAAGATGAGGCGCTCGTTCCCCTCGTTCTCGGGCGAGATGTCGGTGGTGCGTGATAAAATTAATGTGTGGCGATAAGCCCTCTAACCAATAATGAAATACGACCACGACCCAAAACTGGTGGAGCAGATTGCTCACCACTATCGAGAAATAATCAAACTTGTGGGTGAGGACCCCAATCGTGAAGGTCTCCTCAACACGCCCGTAAGGGCCGCAAAAGCCTTACTTGACAATACCCACGGCTATCACGATGACGCCCGCGCCATCGCGCGCTCGGCGGTGTTCGAGCATCCGGGCAGCGACATCGTTATCGTTGACGGCCTCGAGTTTTACTCGCTGTGCGAGCACCACATCCTGCCATTTTTCGGCACCGCCGCCATAGGCTATGTCCCCGATGGGAAAATCATCGGTCTCAGCAAACTTGCCCGCGTTGTCGACACCTACGCGCGTCGTCTGCAGGTACAGGAACGCCTCACCGCCGAGGTGTGCGATGCCGTAGCCGATTCGTTGCCCAACAAGGGCGTCATAGTTGTCATCAAGGCCCAACACCTTTGCATGAAGATGCGCGGTGTGGAAAAGCAATCGTCGGCCACCACCACTATGCATTTCACTGGCTGTTTCGAGAACAAAGAACTACGCGACGAGTTTTTCCGCCTTCTTGACCGCCAATCCTGACATCACCTTGAGGTTGATAGATATTACAAGGTGCGCACCCCGTGATTGGGAGTGCGCACCTCTGTTTATTCTGTGTTGAGCATGGCGAGAAACTCGTCTTCGTTGAGGATGGGAATGCCTAATTTTTGTGCCTTTTCAAGTTTAGCCGGCCCCATATTTTCACCGGCCAGAATGAACGAGGTCGCCTTGGAGATGCTACCCACGTTTTTGCCGCCGTTCAGTTCAATCATTTCCTTGTATTCGTCACGACTGTGGTGCGCGAACACGCCACTGATGACTATCTTTTTGCCTTCAAGTATGGTGGTGCGGGCAGCCATTTGTTCGTCGCTCAAAGCCATTTGCAGGCCAGCTGCGCGCAGTCGTTCTACATGTTCGCGATTGTGTTCGTCGGCAAAGAAGTCAACGATTTCTTGGGCAATTTTGGGACCGATTTCGGGGATAGCGCTCAATTCTTCGGCTGGTGTTGTCATGAGATGGTCTATGTCATGCAGGTTACGGGCAAGAAGTTTAGCCGTGTTCTCACCCACTTGGGGGATGGAGATGGCGAAGAGGACGCGCTCGAAGGGCACATCGCGTGAGGCTGCGATGCCATTGAGCAGGTTCTGAATGGATTTCTCTTTGAACGACGGCATGACTTCTAATTTTTCGGCGGTAAGGTCATAGAGGTCAGCGGGTGTCGTCACCCCACAATAGTCGTGCAGGGCGATGGCCACTTCGTGGCCCACACCGTCAATGTTCATGGCTTTGCGGCCCACGAAATGCTCCACGCGTCCCACAACCTGCGGCTTGCACCCGTCGGCGTTGGGGCACACCCATGCGGCTTCACCCTCAATGCGCCGCAGCGGCGTGCCACACACAGGGCAATGGGAAACGAACGTCACAGGCTGACTCTCGGGCTGGCGTTGCGCCTTATCGACGCCCACAATTTTCGGGATGATTTCGCCGCCTTTTTCCACATACACCATGTCGCCGTCGTGAATGTCCATCGTGCGGACGAAGTCCTCGTTGTGCATCGAGGCGCGCTTAACGGTGGTGCCGCTCAGCAGCACGGGGTCCAGGTTGGCAACGGGCGTGATGACACCGGTGCGGCCCACCTCGAACGAAATGGAGCGAAGCCGCGTCAATTCGCGCTCGGGCGCAAATTTATAAGCGATGGCCCAGCGTGGCGACTTGGCGGTGGCGCCCAAAGCCTCCCATTGTCTCATGTCGTTAAGTTTGAATACGAGTCCGTCGGTAGCCACTGGCAAGTTCTTGCGTTCGACATCCCAATGTTTTACGAAGTCCTCCACGCTGTCGATGTCGTCAAGCAATTCCATGTGGGCCGTTTTGAACCCCCATGAGGCTACGGCGCACATATTGTCGTAGTGGGTAGCGCAGGGGAGGTGGTCGGCGAGCACGAAATAGAAATAAGCATCGAGGCCACGACGCGCCACCTCGGCGCTGTTGAGCAACTTCAGGGTGCCGGCGGCCGCGTTGCGCGGGTTGGCGAAGAGGGGCTCCTCGTTGAAAGCGCGTTCCTCGTTGATTTTCTCGAAACTGGCCCACGGCAGCAGAATCTCGCCACGCACCTCGAAACGCTTGGGCCAGTTGCCAGGCGCGAGCTGCAGTGGAACACTACGGATAGTCTTGACGTTGGCCGTGACATCATCGCCCCGAACGCCATCGCCGCGCGTGACAGCGCGCACGAGTCGTCCGTCTTCATAGGTGATGGAGATGGAGGTGCCATCGTATTTCATTTCGCCCACAATCGTCATTGGGGCGCCGCCCAGCCCGTCGTGGGCGCGACGCAAGAAGTCGCGCACCTCGTCAATTGAGTAGCTGTTCGACAGCGACATCATACGCCGTTCGTGCTCCACTTGCTGGAAACCCTCGGCGAGGTCGCTGCCCACGCGACGAGTGGGCGAGAGCGGGTCGTCGTATTGCGGATAAGTCTGTTCCAAGTCTTGCAGCTCTCGCAAGAGTGCGTCAAACTCTTGGTCGCTGACGGTGGGGGCGTTGAGCACGTAATACTCGTGGTTAAGGCGGTTGATTTGCTCCCGCAACTCCTTTATGCGCTGTTCAAAAATGTCCATAGTGCAGTTGTTGAGATTTCGAGTGCAAAAATAGCGAAAATACCTCAAATTACCAAATGCACCATGTGCAAACGATTAACCTGAGCCGTGGGGATTTAAACCGATAAAAACGCAAACGATTGCCCTGATACTTGCTAATTTTGTAGCGTGCATAAACCACAATGAACATTTATTTCAAAATCTCTAAAAAATATCCTTATTTTACTAAATTTTTATGAACAAGAACAATACTCGTTTCTCTCTAGTGCGGCTGGCTATTGTCGCGCTGGCAATTGTCGTGCCGTTCCTTTCGCGTGCGCAAGGATGGCCCGCCAATTACGGTGGTGTCATGTTACAGGGGTTCTATTGGGATTCCTACTCCGACACAAAATGGACGAAATTGACTTCGCAGGCCGATGAACTGTCGCAGTATTTCGACATTATCTGGGTGCCTAACTCGGGCACGCCAGGCGGTGGCGCCACTTCGATGCAGATGGGCTACTCGCCCTGCTACTGGCTGCAACACAACACGGTGTTCGGCACACAAGCCGAGTTGAAGACGATGATTTCGACCTTCAAAAGCAAGGGCGTGACCATCATGGAAGACCTTGTGGTGAACCACAAGAGTGGCCGCACCTCGTGGTGCGACTTCCCCAATGAGACCTACGGCACTTACGTGATTTCGTGGAACAACTCGACGCGTGCCGAGATTTGCTCGACCGACGAGTGCAACCGCAACGGTTACAAGACCACGGGCGCTGCCGACACGGGCGATGACTTCGATGGCAGCCGCGACTTGGACCACACCAACGCCACGGTGCAGAACAACATCAAAACCTACATTAATTTTCTCACTACCGAGCTGGGCTATGGCGGTTTCCGCCTCGACATGAGCAAGGGCTACTCGCCCAGTTATGCCGCCAGCTACGTGCGTCATGGCGCACAACAATTTAATGTGGGCGAATACTGGGATGGCGACTATAATAAGGTGGTCAACTGGATTAATGGCACCGGCAAGACTTGTGCCGCCTTCGACTATCCCCTCAAGTATCGCCTCAATGAGGCTTACGGTAACGGAAACTGGAGTGCTCTGAGCGATAAAGGTATCGCTGGCGACCCCAATATGAGCCAATGGGCTGTGACTTTCGTCGACAACCACGATACAGGCCAAACCAACAACAGCAGCAACCTTGGCAATAACAGCAATGTGCTGGCCGCGAATGCCTTCATCCTTGCTATGCCCGGCACGCCCTGTATCTTCATGGGCCATTGGAAGGCACATAAGGAAGAGATTGGCAAGATGATTCTCGCGCGCAAGGCAGCCGGCATCACCAACACGAGCAAAATCGTGCAACAAGGCGAGCAGGACGGCGGTTATGTGACCGTGGTGCAGGGCACCAAGGGCCGTGTGATGGTCGTGAGTGGTTATGTTCCTAATCTTGACGACCGTGGCTGGACCGCAGTG
>JAGCUP010000143.1 GCA_017962765.1 Muribaculaceae bacterium
AGTTTCTTTCGCCATTCGTTTGCTGGGCTGCCAGAGTGGCGTGAACATCACCGCCTCTCATAACCCCAAGGAATATAATGGCTACAAGGCTTATTGGGACGATGGCGCACAGGTGGTGTCGCCCCACGACGTGAATATCATCGACTACGTAAATCGCATCAAGAGCGTGACAGAAATCAAGTTTGAGGGCAACCCCGACCTGATTGAAATCATTGGCGAAGATATTGACCACCAGTACATCGAGAAGATTCACACCCTTTCGCTCAGCCCCGATATTGACAAGAAGCACCACGACCTCAAAATTGTCTATACCCCCATCCACGGCGTGGGACGCGACATCGTGCCTCGTTCCATCCAGCGCTGGGGCTTTGACAACATCATCCACATCCCCGAGCAGGACGTGATGAGCGGCGACTTCCCCACTGTGCCGCAGCCTAACCCCGAGATGCGCAGCGCTATGGAGATGGCCATCGCCAAGGCCACCGAGGTGGAGGCCGACATCGCCCTGGCCAGCGACCCCGACGCCGACCGCATCAGCGTTGTGTTCAAGAATAACAAGGGCGAGTATGACCTTGTCAACGGCAACCAAATCCAGCTCATTTTCCACTACTACCTCATCACCCGTAACGCCGAGCTCGGACGCCTCGACCGTGACAACGACTATATCGTCAAGACTATCGTTACCAGCGAGACCATCCGTCGCATCGCCGAGAAGCAGGGCATCAAGATGTATGACTGCTTCACTGGCTTCAAGTGGATTGCCACTGTGATGCGCGACCTCGAGGGCACCAGCGCACGCTATTTGGGTGGTGGCGAGGAGAGCTACGGCTTCCTTCCCGAGGACTTCTGCCGCGACAAGGATTCGGTGTCATCGATTCCTTTGATGTGCGAAATCGCAGCTTGGGCCAAGGAGCGCGGTCAGTCGATGAACGAGATGCTCATCCAGCTATATAAGGACTACGGCTACAGCAAGGAGCGTGGCATCAGCGTCGTGCGCAAGGGTAAGAGCGGCGCCGAGGAAATTGCCGCCATGATGGTCAACTTCCGTAACAACCCGCCCAAGGAAATCGATGGCTCGAAGGTTATCCTCACCAAAGACTTCGACCTCCTCGTTCAGAAAGACATCCTCACTGGCGAAGAGACGAAGCTTGACATGCCCACCCGCAGCAATGTGCTCCAGTACTACACCGAGGACGGCAGCAAAATCTCCATCCGTCCCAGTGGCACCGAGCCAAAAATCAAGTTCTACTTCGAAGTCCACGACGTCAACTGGGATGGCAACGACTACGATGCCAAGAACGACTGGGCCGAAGAGAAACTCGACCGCATCGCTCGCGAACTCGGTATCTAAGCAGTTCGTGTTACCACAACAATATACGCGGGCAGGAGCTTAATCCTGCCCGCGTGATATTTGGGGAGTGGGAGATGGGCGGTTACTCTTCGGCCCAGCGGCGCATCATTTTAATCCAGTAGGTACGGGCTTTGGTGTGGGTGAGGTTGTGGATGTCTTCGGCGACGTAACGCTCCCCGAAAGGCTGTCCCACGTAGTGGCTATTGGCAACCATTTCACGCACCTCGTTGGTAAGGTTACACTTGGGGCATTTCCACACCCACACGAGGAATGCCTCGGGGTCGTAGGCGTAAAGTCGCTCCATCATGCGGGCGAGCGTGCGCTTGCCGTCGTCGCTTTTCTTGAGTACGGGCTGCAGTTTGTGCAGGGCGTTCATAGCCTTGTCGTAGTTGCCTTCGCCGCCCAGCGGCATGAGCATCAGTTCGAGCACTTCGAGCGCGGCGGGGTTGAACTGCGGGGCATTCTCGCTTGTGATGCTATCGAGGACGAAGTGTCCGCCGTCATCGACATGGTAATGGCGGTTCATCTTCCAAGTGGACCGATTGCCGGCTTGTTCGTAATAGTTTTCGAGCATAATCACGAACTTGCCCGGGTTCTTCTCGTCAAGGCGTGCGCCCAAACGACTCCAGTTACCCACGAGCTTATAGTCGCCGTGGGGAGCGAACTCGAAGAGGCCGTCGACGGTGTGCTCGTCGCCCATCATCATCACATCCTGTAGGTTGCCGGCAGCGTCGTAGGTGGCAAGGTATTGCGCCAGGTCGTCAGGGCCGTTGGCGCCCACACGGTAGGCGACGAGAGCGCCGCAATCGTTGATGCGCTTGGCATTGAACTTGAGTGCTCGGCCGTAGCTGTCGAAGTGGCTGTCGTCTTCGGGACGTCCAATGCCGATGACGCGATGGATGGTGGCTGCTTCGGGTTTGCCGAATATGAGTTTGGGAGCGTAGTGCCACTCGCGGCTCAAGCCGATGTCGTAGTCCTGGTAAGCCTCGCCATCGTTCATGCAGATGCCGGCGCCTGCGACACGTCCTCCGGGTACCTCGTGGTCAGGTTGTGTGAACACAGGGTTGTCACACCCTTCGAGGCCATATTTCTTCTTCCAAGAGTTGTCGCCGGCGTGCGACAAAAAAGTAGCCATAGCCATTGTCATAGTGAAGATAATAAAGAGAAGTCGTTTCATTGCTATGAAATATTGGTGAATAAGCAGTGGGGTAGGGATATACATCAAATACCGCAAGACCTCGTTGTCGAGGCTTGCCATTACCGTGTCCCTTGCCTGTCAAAAGTGTGAAAAATCTTCTTGTCCCCGCTCGTTGCGCACCACTCTTTCCCATCGGTTCGGGAAAGCGATGCGCTTTAGAGGGGTTGCTTGATTTGTTCCTTCTTTTGCTCGATGATGTCAAGAGCCATCTCAAGAATGGTGTCGTCGTCAAGGATCACCAGGCCGCCGTCGGGGCCGGGCTCGATGTGGACGCCCATGATGGTTCCGAGGTCGTAGTTGGCACCGCCAAAATAGTTTCGCACGGTTTCAACGCTCAAATTAAGCTTGTCGGCAATCACATGGGTGGCGCCATCGGGAAGGCTGTCCTTGATGCGCCTCAGTTCATTGAATGTTATGGTCTTGGGCATAATCTTGTGTCGTTAATTTGGGGATATATTAAGAAAATTTTAGTAAAATTAGTCACATTGTTTAAATTGACCAAATTTTTTGGCCACTTTTATTTTTGCTATGGAAGCGGAAATGCTGCTATGATGCACAGAATGAGGATGTTTAATAAAATCGCCGTCGCAAGTGCTTTTCCTTCGCCGTCTGTGAACGTCACAGTAAGTGCTTGATGTCGGCGGCTTAGCCCGCGCCATAGAGCGTAAACGGCGATGGCGGCTGCGGCTCCCACGAGCAACCCGCCTAAAATGTCGCCAGGATAGTGCACGCCTTGGTACATGCGGCAGTAACACACAAGGGACACCCACAGGGCGAGGGCGAGTGAGGCCCACCGGTTTTTGAGGAAGAGCATCATGAGCAAGGCGGCCCCCAACGTGTTGGCTGCGTGGCTCGAGACAAAACCGTAGGTGCCGCCGCGATAGCCGTCGATGACGTGCAGCGTACCGCCGATGACCGGGTCATGGGTGGGCCGAAGGCGTTCTACCCAGGGCTTGATGAGGCCGCTGGCCACACGGTCGGCGATGAGGATAGTAAGGGCGAGTGCCACCACCACGACGAGTGCCTGTCGCCATCCTTTCCGCACAGTAATCCACACGAGGGCCACAATCATGAGTAGCCAAGTAAGTTTGCCAGCCACCAGCGTCATGAGTTGGTCCAAATAGGGGCAAT
>JAGCUP010000144.1 GCA_017962765.1 Muribaculaceae bacterium
CAAGCCCGAGGGAATGTTTGTTCTCTCCTATTATAATAATGATAACAAACTCAACGGCAAGACGCATTTCATGAACGAAATGCTTGAGGTGAATGAGTTGCGCCAACTGCCCGCGTCGCTCGTACTTGTGAGCGGTGACACCAGGATGGGGGAGGAAGCTATAGGGCAGCGATTCGCCAGTATAAATTACTACGACGGCCTATTGGCCACTGCTGCGCCACGGCCTATCGACTACTTGGGGCGCGCGGTTGACTACTTGCTTGTGAAGAACCCTCAAGCCACCATTGCTGATGCCACACGTGCCATCGAGATGGCACCTGACTTTGCATTGGCCTATTTTCTGCGCGCCAATGCTGAGGTGTTGCGCTATGAAATGACGGTGTCGCAACATGACGATGCTCCCACACAAGATGCGATTGCCCAGGCTGAGGCAACGCTTCGTGAGCGTGAGGCCGGCGAGGCCCTTAAGTGTGCGCTCGACGACATTGGACAGGTGCTCAAGTTCTCGCCCCGCAACGTGTATGCCCACTACAATCGTGGCTACGTGTACCTGCTTATGAACGATTATACGTCGGCCATCAGCGCTTTTACCCATGCCATAGAACTGAAACCCGACTTGGGCGAGGCTTACTATAATCGTGGGTTGATGTACTTGCGCATGGGAAATAAGGAGTTGGGAATGAGCGACCTGAGCAAGGCGGGCGAGTTGGGAGTGCTGCCCAGTTACAACGTACTCAAACGCATGAACAGGAGATAAGCGATGCCGACTAACCACATCGAAGGTCAGTGGCTCCCCACCACGCGCAAGGAAATGGAACACCTGGGCTGGGAGCAGGCCGACGTTATTCTTTTTACGGGTGACGCTTATATCGACCATCCATCGATGGGCGTGGCTGTCATTGGACGCACGCTCGAGGCTCATGGTTATAAGGTGGCCGTGGTGCCACAGCCAAACTGGCGCGACGATCTGCGCGATTTCAAGAAACTGGGCGCGCCGCGCCTCTTCTTCGGGGTGAGCGCCGGCGCCATGGACTCGATGGTGAACCACTATACGGCAGCTCGGCGCCGACGCAGCGATGATGCCTATACGCCCAACGGGCGTGCCGGTGCACGCCCTGACTATCCTACCATCGTCTATTCGAAAATCCTGCGGCAACTTTTTCCCGATGTGCCCATTGTGGCGGGCGGCATCGAGGCGTCGTTGCGGCGGCTCAGCCATTATGACTACTGGCAGGACGCGTTGCGCCCTTCCATCCTCGCCGACTGCGAGGCCGACATCATCACATACGGCATGGGCGAGATGGCCACTGTTACCATAGCCGACCGGCTAGCGGGTGGTGCAGCTATTGGCCACCTCGTAGGCATTCCGCAGACCGTGGTGCGGCAGGCACTTGCGTGTGTGCCGACATCAAGCGATAAAGCCAACGTAGTGCTTCATGGTTATGCAGACTGTCTCAAGTCAAAGCGGTGTCAGGCGCAGAATTTTATGCATATTGAGGTCGAGAGCAATCGTTGGCAGGGGCGCACATTGTGGCAGGTTACAGGCAACATCGCCATCAGGGTGAATCCAATGAACCCGCCCATGACCACCGAGCAAATCGATGCCTCTTTCGACTTGCCTTATACGCGTTTGCCACATCCCCGCTACCAGGGGAAACGTATTCCTGCCTACGAGATGATACGGCACTCGGTGACCTTGCATCGCGGCTGCTTCGGTGGGTGCGCATTCTGCACCATCAGCGCCCACCAGGGAAAGTTTATTGCTTCGCGAAGCAAAGAGTCCATCATGCGCGAGGTACGACAGGTGGTGAAAATGGACGACTTCAAGGGCTACATCAGCGACCTGGGCGGACCAAGTGCTAATATGTATGCCATGCGCGGACGGGATGAGGAACGTTGCCGCCAGTGTGCGCGTCCTTCGTGCTTGCATCCTAAACCTTGCCCCAATCTCAACACAAGCCATGCCGCTTTGCTTGATATCTACCATGCCGTTGATGCTATGAAAGAGGTCAAGAAATCGTTTGTGGGAAGTGGCGTGCGTTACGACCTGTCGATGCACAAAACAGGTGACCCGACTGTGGATCGTGTCAACGCACAGTATAATAAAGAACTGATTTGTCATCATGTGTCGGGGCGTCTCAAGGTGGCTCCTGAGCACACTTGCGACCACGTGCTCGAGGTAATGCGCAAGCCATCTTTCGAGCAGTTCATCCGTTTCAAGCGGCTCTTCGACCGTCTCAACGAGCAGCAAGGCTTACGCCAGCAACTTATTCCGTATTTCATCTCATCGCACCCCGCCTGCACCGAGCTTGACATGGCCGAGCTCGCCGTCATCACGCGCGACCTTAACTTCCACCTAGAGCAGGTTCAAGACTTTACGCCAACGCCCATGACCGTTGCCACCGAAATCTACTACACCGGCCTACATCCCTATACTCTCAAGCCCCTCTTCACTGCCCACGGCAAGGACGAAAAAGAAAACCAAAGGAAATACTTCTTCTGGTACGACAAAGCCCGCCGCTGCGACATCATCGCCTCGCTTCGCCGCCTCCACCGTCCCGACCTCATCCGCCTATTGTATCCTAATCAACCATGATGAAAATCAAAATCCTTCTCTCTATCTTTTGTTTATTACCATTATCGGCAATTGCCATCGATGGTAATTCATTGGCCAGCACTACTGTTGAAAACGACAAACGGAAATCTCTTTCGGCACTGGTCCATGACATTGTGGAGAGTTTTGATGACGATGACTATTCTGCGACCATCAAGCATTGTCAAGAGTTGAAGTGCTTCTTAATGATGATGAATAAAACCACGTCATTAGATTATATGATGGCCGAATATTACGAGGGACGTTCCCAATATGAATCATTGAATTTTGTTAAGGCTGCCGTTTGCTTGGCGAATTGTGACGAGTTGGCGCAAGCTCACAATCTGAACAATGATAATAATGACCATATTTCTTATTCGGCGTTGTTGAATTATATTGCAAGAAGCTATATGCGATTGCATGACAGCAGTAATGCCTTTGCAGCACTTGAGCGATTGAAGAAATTTGTGGTTGAGAATTATGGGACCAAAAGCACGGAGTATGCCATGATTTTGAATGATTTGGCTGCGTGCTACACCGAATTCAATGAAGATAACAAGGCGGTGGAATTGTATAGGCAATCTCTTGAAATAATGGAGGAGTTGCAACAAACCGATGGGCTTGATTACGCAATATTATTGGGAAACATCGCAAGCTGTGAGGCTAGACTAGGAAATTTTGAACAGAGTGAGGCTTTCTGCCGAAAAGCTGTTTCTTTTTTTGAGACGCACAAGGGCACATCGATTGATGATGACTATTTTAAGGTCCATTATGCTACTGCAATGAGTGATTTGGCGGGTTGTATTGTAGAAACCAAACAATATGAGGAGGCCGTGGAACTCAGCGGCGCTGCTCTTGATATCCATGGGTACTATTATGGGAAGAGTCATCCTGAATATGTGATTTCGTTGAACAACCATGCTTATTGTTTATATAGGGCAGGGAAGATAGGCGAAGCATATAATTACTATAAGGATTATCTTCATGTCCTGGATGAGAATGCTCAAATGAGAATTGGATGTAACGTGTTGCACAATCTGTCGCTTTGTTGCGGCGACCTTGGAAAATACGACGAAGCCATAGATTACTCGCTGAAAGCGTTGGAGATAGCCCGAAAGTGTTATGGAGATAACTTGGGAATTTATGCTACGGTTTTGGGCAATTTGTCTGTAAACTATTTTAATGTCGGCAATTATGAACGAATGTATGAGTGCTCCTCGGAATATATTTCCTCTATGCATAAGTATTTGTTGCGGGAATTCCCAAGCATGACCTCCGCAGGTAGGGCTCAATTGTGGGAACGGTATTCCGAGGGGTTTCAGTCTATGTTGCCCGGTGTAGTGGTAAAGCATCCCACCAAGGAGGCTGTCGCCGAATTGTATGACAAAGGGGCACTCTTTGGTAAAGGGTTATTGTTGGCTACTGATATGGAACTGCGCGATTTGTTGCTGAATAGCGAGGACAGTAATGTTATAGATAAGCTAGATGCCTTGCGGGCAACACGTAGCCATCTCAACGAGCTATATGCACTGCCGATTGATGAACGCGACGAGGATACTGAGGCGCTAGAGCAAGTTGCCGAGCGACAAGAGCGTGAACTTATAAAATTGAGCAAGACTTACGGTGACATAATGCACAACTTAAAAATTGGCTGGCACGATGTGCGACAATGCATGGGCGAACGGGACATCGCAGTGGAATTCTTGTCGTTCCCTGAATTGGGCGACGATGTTACCAACTATATTGCATTGACGGTGCGCAAGGGCTATGATTCGCCGCATTTGGTGAGGCTGTTTGATGAAGGAGATTTGGAAGCCGTTGAGACGAGTTTTTATAATGAAAAAGAACTTAGCGGCCTGGTGTGGGGTAGCCTGGCCGATGAACTGACTGGGGTGGAGAACATTTACTTCTCTCCGAGCGGCGAATTGTACAATATTGCCATTGAGTCGATGCCGCATTGGGCTGATGATTGCATGATGAGCGACAAGTTCAACCTCTACCGCCTGTCCTCGACGCGCGAACTGGCTATTGCCCGCGATGAGACTCCTTCGGTCGGCGCGTCGGTTTACGGCGACATCAAATATGACACCGATGTGGCTTTGATGGGCATCCCCAGGTCTGAGACCGGGTCGCTTCACGCCTTTCGCGGCATGAACCCTGCCTCTTGCGCCACGCTCCGCAATAAATATTGGGAAGAGTTAAAGGGCACCAAGGAAGAGGCCGACACGATAGCCGACATTCTTAGTAAATCGAAAGTCCAAGTTAGAGAGTTGACGGGCGCCGGAGCTACCGAAACGACCGTCAAAAACTTGTCGGGCCAAAAACGGCGCATCCTGCACATCGCCACGCATGGTTTCTATTGGGATGAGGCCGATGCCGAGTACTACCGCGAGCGCGACCGTTTATCTTTCTTGCTTCTTGGCGACACCCATGCCCGTCAGGTTGAGGACAGGGTGCTGACGCGCTCGGGACTCCTCTTTGCAGGAGTCCAAAACACCTTCTATGGCAAAAAGATTCCTGCTGGTGTCGATGACGGGGTGCTCACCGCGCAGGAAATCGCGCAACTCGACCTGCGCGGGCTCGATCTGCTCGTGCTCTCGGCGTGCCAGACGGGTCTGGGCGACGTCAAGGGCGACGGCGTCTTCGGCCTGCAGCGAGGGTTCAAGAAAGCCGGAGCTCACACCATCCTGATGAGCTTACGGGAAGTGGAGGACAAAGCCACCCGCGACATGATGATTCAGTTCTACAAGGCCTATACTGCCGGCTGCAGCAAGCGTGACGCCTTCCTCGCTGCCCAGCAATATCTCAAGGACCACGACGCCGATTATGGCTACGATTCCTCCTTCGAACGTGCCGACCATCCCCACTGGGCCTCCTTTATCCTCCTCGACCCGATGTGAGGTTTGAGCATTGAGGCTTGAGCGTTGAGGTTTGAGTATTTTTGATTCGGGGTGAGTAATAAAACTCATTTTTTTGGTGCGGATATTTGTTTAATTGATGGTGATTGATTAATTTTGCGGTGTGGAATGAAACGAAGGTCTTTGACAATATTATCCACATCAAAGCTGATTGGGATACTCTTCAAATAATTATGAAATGCCGAGAATGGTGTTCATGCCAATGGCGGGCCTCAACCAGTGAGGTGTCTTTCGCGACCGGAGGATTACAAAGGTATGGACGCTCTCAAATCCTGTCTTTATCGGAGTTTCATCACATCCCTTTGGTGTGGATTTCTTATCACAGCGCGCCCGTGACTGGCTCTTGAGCCTCACGAGGCGCGCTGGCTTTTCTATGTGTTGCGAAAAACTAATTTTCATAAGATTTTTTAAAAAAAAGGTGAAAAGTGCTTGCATGATAAAAAAAATGGTTACCTTTGGGGTTAAAATTGAAATAAGGGGTGAAAAACTTCCCATTTTGGGAGGCTAAGTGCCTTTAAATAAAAGTAAAAATGGAGACGCGTGAAATGAACGAAAAGCTTGAGAACAATGTTTCTCAGAACGCTGAACAGCCTGCGCCCAGCGTGGATAACAGCGCCGTAGAGAGTAAAGAAGTAGTGGCAAAGGAAGAAGCCGCTCCCGTCAGTGAACAAGTAGAAGAACCTGCCGTGGTTGAAGAACCCGTGGTAGAGGAACCGAAGGCAGAGGAGCCTGTGGTCGAAGAGCCTGTGGTGGAAGAACCCGTGGTAGAGGAGCCTGTGGTCGAAGAGCCTGTGGTGGAAGAACCCGTGGTCGAAGAACCCGTGGTTGAAGAACCCGTGGCAGAGGAGCCCGTGGTGGAAGAACCTGTGGTCGAAGAGCCCGTAGCAGAAGAACCGAAGGCAGAAGAGCCAGCAGCCGAAGAGCCTGTGGTTGAAGAGCCGGCTGCAGCCGAGGATGCTATTGACTACAGTTCGCTTGACAAGGATGCGCTTGTGGCGGAAATGCGCAAGCTCACCGAGCGCGCCATTGAGTCAATCAAGGACGAGGTGGCCCAGGTGAAAGCTGCTTTCTACGCCATTCGCAAAGACGAGGTGGCAGCCGAGAAAGCCGCCTTCCTTGAGAAAGGCAACGAGGAAGCCGCTTTTGCCCCCATGGAGGATGCCGCCGAAAACACGTTCAAGGAACTCCTGAATGTTATTAAGGAGAAGCGCGCCGAGCTTGTGGCCGCCCGTGAGGCCGTCAAGCGTGAGAATTTGGATAAGAAGAAAGCAATCATCGAGGGCATCAACCGCCTCACCGATGACCCCGACAATATCAATCGCCAATACAACAAGCTGCAGCAACTGCAGCAGGAATTTAAGGCCGTGGGCGAAGTGACCGCGACCGAGGCCACCGAGGTGTGGAAGGACTACCAGAAGGCCGTGGAGAAATTCTACGACCTGCTCAAGATGAACAAGGAGCTTCGCGACTATGACTTCAAGAAGAACCTTGAAATCAAGCAGCAGCTGTGTGTCGAGGCCGAAGAACTCGACGATGAACCCGATGTGGTGGCAGCCTTCAAGAAGTTGCAAGACCTGCACACGCAGTGGCGCGAGACCGGCCCTGTGGCCAAGGACCTTCGTGAGGACCTGTGGGCACGCTTCAAGAACGCTTCATCGGTAGTGAACAAGAAATACCAAGCGTTCTTCGAGGAGCGTAAGGCCAACGAGAAGGTGAATGCCGATGCCAAGGTGGCGCTTTGCGAGCGTATAGAGCAAATCAGCACCGACAATCTCAAGAGCTATGCTGCTTGGGACGAGGTCACCAAGCAAATCATCGCCCTGCAGGACGAATGGAAGAAGCTGGGCTTCGCGTCGCGCCGCCTCAACAACGAGCTGTTTACGCGCTTCCGCAAAAAATGTGATGAATTCTTCTCCCAGAAAGCTGAGTTCTTCAAGAAAATGAAAGAAGACCTGGCTGCCAACCTCGCCCGCAAGAATGAGCTGTGCGAGAAGGCCGAGGCGCTGAAGGATTCTACCGACTGGAAAGCCACCACCGAGGCCCTTGTCGCACTCCAAAAGGAGTGGAAGACCATAGGCCCCGTTGCCAAGAAACATAGCGACGCCGTGTGGAAGCGTTTCATCACCGCCTGTGACGCCTTCTTCGAGCAAAAGAAGAAACAAACCACGGGAACTCGTGCCGCCGAGCACGAGAACCTCAAGGCTAAGAAGGCCATTATCGCCAAGCTCAAAGCCCTCTTTGAGGAGGAAACTCCCGAGGATGCACCGCAGCAGGTGCGCACCCTCATGGACGAGTGGCAGCAGGTGGGCCATGTGCCTTACAAGGAGAAAGACAAGCTCTATGCCGCTTACCGCGAATTGATCGACAAGGCGTTCGACGAGCTTGACATGCGCGGCTCACGCGCCCGCTCAACAAGCTATGAGCGTCCGGCACGCGAAGAAGGCGGCGACAAGATGTCGCGTGAGCGTGAGCGTCTTGTGAAGCAGTATGAGCAGAAGTGCGGCGAATTGAAGACCTACGAGAACAATATGGGCTTCTTTAACGCGCGCAGCAAGGACGGCAACTCTATCGTCAAGGAAATGGAGCGCAAGATAGCCAACCTCAAGGACGAGATAGTGGCTCTCGAGCAAAAAATCAAAACCCTCGACGAAAAGGCTTGAGATAAATAACCTAACCCCAACATTCACTCCCCATTGGCATCAATAGCGGTGCGGGTGGGGAGTGAAATTGTAAAAACAATAACGGGAGGGCCACACGGCCCGACCCCCATTTGCTTGACGGGTGAAAAATAAAGGAAGGTACGGCTACCTGATAGGGTGGATTTTCACGTTCATCGACTTCGTGGTGATGAACGCAACCTTTGTGCTCGTAGCCTTCCTGAGTCATGCCGGTGATTTCATTACACCATTGTCGCTGCTGGCTCTCAATGCGGCCATGTTGGTGACAACCATCGCCACGCGCGGTATCCACACGCGCCGCACTGTTTATCTCGACCAGGCCTTGCTCGAGATGCTCAAGGAACTGTTGCTGCATGGTGTGCTTACCATCGCGATGTTGGCCTTGCTGGCCGTGCCCATCGAGTGGAAAGTGCTGGCGCGTTTCTATCCAGTGTTGGTCTTCACGCTGGGACTTTGGTGGATTGTATCGCGAAAGGTCATTAAGAGCTACCGCCGCCATGGTTACAACTATCGACGCACCATTGTGGTGGGAGGCGGCCCCGTAGCCGAGCGCCTTATTGACGAGCTTGAGGGCGACCGTGGTTACGGCTACAAGATTGTGGGGCTGTTCGATGATGCAGATTCTACAGGCGTCCGCGCGCTCACTGGCACAATAGCCGATATAGATGCTTTTGTGGTTGAGAACGTGGTAGATGAGATGTATTGCACCATCCCCGACAGCGAGAGTGCCACCGTGAAGCACCTGATAGCGCTTGCCGAGGCCCACGATATAGAGTTCTACCTCGTGCCGCAAATCGAGCGTGAGGTCACTCGCCGCTTCGACCTCGACAAGGTGGGCACGGTGCCTATCCTCGCCATTCACTCCTATCCGCTGCACAATCCGCTCAACCGCTTCGCCAAGCGCCTTTTCGACCTTGTGGTGTCATCGGTGCTGCTTGTGCTCTTCCCGCTGATATGGCTACCCATCGCCATAGGCATAAAACTGTCGTCACCTGGGCCGGTGTTCTTCAAGCAACGGCGCACGGGTTATCGTGGCCGCTCGTTCACCTGCTACAAATTTCGCACAATGCGGATTAACGATGAGCGCGACACGCGGCAGGCCACACCCGATGACGAGCGCACGACACGCTTCGGCAACTTCTTGCGTCGCACAAGCCTCGATGAGCTGCCACAACTGTTCAACGTGTGGCTGGGCGAGATGTCGCTGGTGGGCCCTCGTCCCCACATGCTGGCCCATACCGAGATTTACAGCAAGCTCATTGATAAGTATATGCTGCGTCATAGCATTAAGCCGGGACTTACGGGCTGGGCCCAAGTGAATGGTTACCGTGGTGTGACCGACCAATTGTGGAAGATGGAGCGCCGCGTGGAGTTCGACGTGTGGTATACCGAGAACTGGACGTTTATGCTCGACCTCAAGATTTTATACCTTACGGTTTTCAAAGTCCTCTTTGGTGATGAGAAAGCTGTGTAACCCCTTGTGAAAATGATGGAAAAGGATGCATTATCGCAGGCCTCGGTCGAGGCGCGCGCTACAGCGCTGTTGAAACGCTTTTATGGCTACGACACCTTCTATCCCGTGCAGCTTGAAGTCATCAAGCATATCATGGCAGGTGGCGATAGCCTCGTGCTCATGCCCACCGGTGGCGGTAACTCGATGTGTTACCAGATACCAGCGTTACTCAGCGAGGGTTGCACACTCGTAGTATCGCCGTTGCTGGCCCTCATGAACGACCAGGTCGAGGCTCTCGTGGCCAATGACATCCCAGCGGCAGCTCTCAACAGCGAAAATAGTGAGAGCCAAAACCGCGAAATAGTGGAGCAGGTACTCGCCGGCCATATAAAGCTCCTATATATTTCGCCCGAGCGTCTCATGGCCGACCTTGACCTGTGGATGGGCCGTCTCGCCGTGAGTCTTATAGCAATTGATGAGGCGCACTGCATCTCGCAGTGGGGGCACGACTTCCGTCCCGAGTATTCGCAACTGGGTGTGCTCAAGGAGCGATACCCGCAAGTGCCTGTAGTGGCATTGACTGCCACCGCCGACAAGCTCACACGCGACGATATCGTCAAGCAGTTGCACATCGAAGATGCCCGCATGTTTATCAATTCGTCCGACCGTCCCAACATCCACTTGGCGGTGCGCAGTGGTGTTGCTGGCCTCGAGAAATTGCGAGAGATAGTGCTTTTCTTAGGGCGGCACGAGGGTGAGAGCGGCATCATCTATTGTCTGCGCCGAAGAGAAACTGAGACTATGGCGCTTAACCTGCAACGGCTGGGTTTCAGCGCCAAGCCGTTCCATGCCGAGCTTCCCGCGGCTGTAAAGAAGGAGACGCAGCGTGCGTTCATCAACGACGAGGTGCAGGTGGTATGCGCCACCATCGCTTTTGGTATGGGTATCGACAAGAGCAACGTGCGCTGGGTAATCCATAGCAATATGCCCAGAAGCATGGAGGGTTACTATCAGGAGATAGGACGTGCGGGACGCGATGGTGCTCCGGCTGAGGCCCTAATGTTTTATTCCTTTGGCGACGTGTCTGTATTGATGAATTACGCTCGAAAGTCGGACCAAAAGGCGGTGAACGTGGAGAAGCTCCGCCGAATGCAACAGTATTCCGAGTCGTCAGTGTGCCGCCGTCGTGTCCTGCTAAGCTATTTCAACGAGCGCTACGACAAGGACTGTGGTCATTGCGACGTGTGTGATAACCCTCCCGCGACGATTGATGGCACGCGTCTCGCGCAAATGGCACTGAGCGCTATCGCCCGCACTGGTGAGGAGGCCGGTGTCACCACTATTATCGATATCTTGCGGGCGTCGCGCCACGCCTATATAGTCACGGCCGGCTACGACCGTCTCAAAACTTACGGGGTGGGGCGCGCACTCTCGCACTCCGCTTGGCACCACTATATGCTGCAAATGTTGCAGCAGGGTGCTTTCGATATAGCCTACGATAGGGGAAATGCGCTCGTCCTCACCGACTATGGCCGCGACCTGCTTTATGGCCGCGCTAAAATCAATTTCACCGAGTTCCAGTACTACGATAAGACCCCAAAAGAGGCGCAGCAGTGCTCCTTTGAACTCGAAGGTGTTGAAGACCAAGAACTTTTCAAGGAGCTCAAAGCTCTGCGTCTGGAGTTGGCGCGCAAGCGCGGTGTGCCGCCATTCGTAGTGTTCAGTGACAAAGTGCTTATTGTCATGGCCCGTGAGAAACCCACAACACGCGCGCAATTCGGCACCCTCTACGGCGTTGGCGAAGCCAAAACCGCACAATACTGGCTCCCCTTCACACAAGCTATCACCAACTTCCTGAACCGAAAGCATTATTAAA
>JAGCUP010000145.1 GCA_017962765.1 Muribaculaceae bacterium
GACTTTCAAGAATGACGGTGTCGCCAAATTTGACGTCAAGTTTCTTGTATAGGTCGGGTGACATGGCAATCCATCGCAGCTCGTAGTTGTCAAGTTTTTTCTTGTCGACGCACGAGCCGCTTGCCGTGGCCATGGCGCATCGTTGTCCCGGGTGGTACTTGGTGGCACGCACGGTGATTTGCGCCGTGGTCGTGACTGCGATAGCGAGTGCGATGATAAGAAGAAGTTTTTTCATTTAATGTTACTTTAGTTTTTGAATGGTGGTGGCATGTGCTGCGGAGACTCGGGTTGCGGCGCGGGCGGTGCTACGGGAGGCACAGCCGGTGTGGCGTTGTTTTCTTGCTCAAGGGTGTCGGTGCGCGATTGCCAGGGCCGCTTGCCGAAAATGCGCTCGGCGTCTTCGGTGTAGATTACCTCGCGCTGGAGCAGCAGCTCGGCGAGTTGGTGGTGGCCATCGATGTGCTCCTGCAGCACTTGTCGTGCGCGATCGTATTGGGTGTTGATGATTTCCTGTACCTCGTTGTCGATTTCTTGGGCACGCGATTCGCTGTAGGGTTTGTTGAAACCGTAGCTGTCGCTGCTGTCGTAGTAGGAAACATTGGGGATGCGCTCGCTCATGCCATAGTACGTGACCATGGCGTAGGCCATGCGTGTGGCGCGTTCCAAGTCGTTGAGGGCACCTGTGTCGACAATGCCCAAGAACATTTCCTCGGCCACACGTCCGGCCATGAGCGAACAAATTTTGTCGAGCAGGGCCTCTTTGGGTGTAATTTGGCGCTCCTCGGGCATATACCATGCGGCGCCCAGTGCTTTGCCACGAGGTACGATGGTGACCTTGATGAGGGGGTCGCCGTAGCGCAGGTGCCAACTCACGGTGGCATGTCCAGCTTCATGCACGGCAATGGAGTTGCGCTCCTCCTCGGTCATCACCTTGGAGCGTTTCTCAAGACCTCCCACGATGCGGTCGATAGCGTCGTTAAAGTCTTGGCGCTGCACGGCGCGCTTGTTGTGGCGGGCAGCGACGAGGGCTGCCTCGTTGCACACGTTGGCGATGTCAGCCCCCGAGAAGCCTGGCGTCTGCCTTGCCAACAGGTCGAGGTCCACGCTGCCGTCAATCTTCACGTTGCGCAGGTGCACGAGGAAGATGGCCTTGCGGTCGGCCACCTCGGGCAGGTCAACGTGGATTTGTCGGTCGAAGCGTCCGGCGCGCAACAGTGCCTTGTCGAGCATGTCGGCGCGGTTGGTGGCGGCAAGGACGATGACGCCGCTGTTGGTGCCAAAGCCGTCCATTTCGGTAAGCAACTGGTTGAGGGTGTTCTCACGCTCATCGTTTGAGCTCATGTTGGGATTCTTGCCACGGGCACGGCCCACGGCGTCAATCTCATCAATGAACACGATGCATGGCGCTTTTTCCTTTGCTTGCTTGAACAAGTCGCGCACGCGGGAGGCGCCCACGCCCACAAACATCTCGACGAAGTCGCTGCCCGACATTGATAGGAAAGGCACGTCGGCCTCACCCGCCACAGCCTTGGCCAGCAACGTCTTGCCCGTACCCGGAGGCCCCACAAGGAGGGCTCCCTTGGGAATTTTTCCGCCCAATTCGGTATAGCGTTTCGGGTTCTTGAGGAAGTCGACGATTTCGGCAATCTCGGCCTTTGCCTCGTCTTGTCCGGCTACATCGGCAAAGGTGACTTTCACCGAATTCTTTTTGTCGAAGAGGCGCGCCCGAGACTTGCCCACGCTGAAGATGCCGCCGGCACCTCCTCCGGCACGCTTCATCATCATGTAGTAGAAAGCGATGAGCAGTAGTATGGGGCCAAAGTAGAGCACCCATGTCCATGCGCTGCCGGCAGCCTCCTTAAAGTAGATGTCGCCAGTGAATTTCCCCGAAGCGCGCAATGTCTGGATATAAGTGTCGCCTTGTTGCGAGGCGGGGAAGCCGGCACGCAGTTTGATGCCTTTGACCTTGCGTCCATCGCTAAAGAAGGGAGTGGCGGCGCGCTTGGTGGTATCTACATTGGCAGCCTCGGCCACGTTGGTGTTGGTGTAGAGCGTAACCTCGTTATAATTGCCGTCGTTGACTTCTTTGACAAATTCTTCCCACGACACGTCGCGTGTAGTCGTATTGTCGTTATTGAAGAAGAAAATGACAGCCAAAATGCCCAGGACGATGAAGTACATCCAGAACATGCTGTTGTTCTTGGAGCCTGAGCCGCGGGGCTTGAGTGAGTTGTCGTTGTTGCTCATTGTTAAGAGGAGTGGGATGTGGTGTTAATAGATGTCCTCGATGCGTTTGATTGAGGCGTCGTTCCACAACTGCTCAAGGTTGTAACGCTCGCGCACATCGGGCAGGAAGATATGCGCAAAAATCGTGCCATAGTCAATCACGATCCATTCGCTGTTGGCATAGCCGTCGTAGTTGTAGGGCTTGGTGCCGGCGTGTTCGAGCACATAGTCGCGCACGCTGTCGGCGATGGCGTCGACCTGCATGGAGCTGTTTCCGGTGCAAATAATGAACGTGCTGGTGTTGGCGTGCTCGAGCTGGCTCATATCGACAATGGTGATGTCGTGTCCTTTGCGCTCCTGCATGCCTTCGATGATGCGTTGTGCCAAATTGTCAGTATCAGTCATATAGTGTTAAATTTGTGATTTGTTCTATTTAGTAAATAAATTATTGGGGTTGGTCCAAGTCGCGCATCGACAGAGCAATACGTCCGCGTTCAAGGTCCACGCTGAGCACCTTGACGCGCACCGGCTGGTTAACGCGCACTACAGCCGAAGCGTCGTGTACGCGCTTTTTGGCCAGTTGTGAGATGTGGACGAGGCCGTCCTTGTGAACGCCGATGTTGACGAAAGCGCCGAACTGCGTCACATTGGTGATGATGCCGTTGAGCTCCATGCCCATCTTAAGGTCTTCGATGTCATTCACGGCATCGTCAAACTCAATGTCGGTGGTGCCTTGTCTGGGGTCGCGTCCGGGCTTCTCAAGTTCGGCCATGATGTCGTTGATGGTGGGCATACCCACTTCGTCACTCAAGTAGCGCTGGCGGTCGATAAGGCGGCGCTTGTCGCTATCGGCGATGAGCTGTGCCACGGTGCAGCCGCAGTCGTGTGCCATCTGCTCTACGAGGGCGTAGCGCTCGGGGTGAACGGCGCTGTTGTCGAGCGGGTTGTCGCTTTCGGGCACGCGCAAGAAACCGGCTGCTTGCACAAAGGTCTTCGGCCCAAGTTTGGGCACTTTGAGCAGTTGTTGGCGTGAGGTGAATGCTCCGTGCTCGGCCCGGTAATCAATGATGTTTTGCGCCAGTTGAGGCCCAAGGCCGCTGATGTGGGTGAGCAGCTGCTTAGAGGCTGTGTTAAGATTAACGCCCACGCTATTTACGCAGCTGTCGACAGTGAAGTCGAGTGCCTCGCGCAAAGCGTTCTGGTCCACATCGTGCTGGTATTGGCCCACGCCAATCGATTTGGGGTCGATTTTCACGAGTTCGGCAAGCGGGTCGAGCAATCGGCGACCGATGGAGACGGCACCACGCACTGTCACGTCCTTGTCGGGAAACTCTTCGCGGGCTATGGGCGAAGCCGAATAAATAGAGGCACCGTTCTCGCTCACCACGTGCACCTCAACTGGGCGCTCCCACTTCACTTTCTTGAGAAAACGCTCACTCTCGCGGCTCGCTGTACCGTTGCCCAGCGAGATGGCCTCGAAGTGATAACGCCTCGCCAGGTCAAGTAGTGTGGCGGTGGCACCCTCGATGTCGTGGTTGGGAGGGGTGGGGTAGATGACGTCGTGGTGCAGCAGGTTGCCCTGGGCGTCGAGGCACACAATCTTGCAGCCCGTACGGAAACCGGGGTCGACGGCAAGCACGCGCTTGTGGCCCAACGGCGGCGCAAAGAGTAGTTGGCGCACGTTGGTGGCAAAGGTCTTGATGGCCTCGCTGTCGGCTTTATCTTTCGACAGGGCTGCAAATTCGTTCTCGATGGAGGGTTGGATGAGGCGCTTGTAACTGTCGACAGCAGCCTCCTCGACAAGGGCGGCATCACGTCCGCGTCCCTTGACGACGATGCGGCACACATTGTCGGTGGCGCGCTGAGTGTCGACGTCGATGCTCACTTTGAGGAAGCCCTCTTTCTCGCCGCGCCGCATGGCCAGCAGCTGGTGCGACGACACGCGGCGCAGGGGCTGGGCGAACTCGTAGTAGTTCTCGTAGTTGCGGCCCTCGATTTCCTTACCTTTGACGAATTGTGAGCGAATCATGGCCTCGCGACGGAACATGCGGCGTACGCTGTTACGCACCGCCAGGTTCTCGTTCACCCATTCGGCGATGATGTCCTGTGCGCCAGCAATGGCGTCGGCGGGTGTCGCTACTTTGTCGCCGTCGGTCAGCTTCGCGGCCAGCGCCTCGAAGTTGCCGCCCCGCTGTGCCATGATGAGCTTAGCAAGCGGCTCCAGGCCCAGTTCACGTGCTGCCTGTGCCCGCGTTCGCCGTTTGGGTTTGTAGGGCAAGTACAGGTCTTCGAGTTCGGTGGCGTTCCAGCAGTTCATAATGCGGGCGGTGAGTTCGTCGTCGAGCTTCCCTTGCTGCTCGATGGACTTGAGGATGGCCGACTTGCGCTTTTGCAATTCGGTGTAATAGGAGAGGCGCGTGTCAATCGATTGGATTTGCGTCTCGTCAAGGTTGCCGGTCATTTCCTTGCGGTAGCGGCTAATGAAAGGTATGGAATTATCGTCCTGCAACAGCCTCACCGTACCGTGCACCTTGTTCAACGGCAGGTTCAGCTCGTGCGATATAAGTTCGATTACTCGGTCACTCATTCAATCTAAATCGTTTTTTAAACTGCAAAATTACGCACAAATCCCCGAAACCGCAACATTATTAGTTTTTTTTAAAAGAATTCTCATCCTGTTCTTACAACTCAGACATATTTAGATTAGTTATTTCGCAGTGGATAGGTGACTATTCAGCGACAGCTTTGTGAAAAATGAAACCAGGAATAACAAGCATGATATTGAGAAACGAATTTTGTAAGCAGAATACATCAATTACTCATTTTTTGTCTCTGCTGGCTGATAATTCGGGAATTATGTCTATATTTGCACATTGAAACAAAATGACTATGTCTAGTTTCTAAGTTGACATGAACCTTTAATTTCGCATCGTTATGTACTGCAAACATTGTGGAAAAGAAATTTATACCGACTCGCATTTCTGCGAATACTGTGGAAATGATTTGGAAAGCAATCCAAATAGCAATCCAAATGATATTCCAACCCAGCCTCAATTACCTAAAGATTCCGAACTGGAGCGCTTGTTGGCAATGCTTTCCGGAGTGCGGATAACATTTCCAGAACTACTGATGGTATGGGGCTACTTTACCAAAAAGAATGGACCCCTATATTCTTCCAAGTGGATACGGTGGGTTAAAGTGTTTCTGTATATATTGATTACTTTAATCATTGTAATAAACATGATTACGATTACTGTCGTGGCATGGATTTGCGCGGCTGTCGTTTTTATCCTCAGGATGATAATTGTTGCAATAAAAGCCGAGCATGTTGACCCTGACAAGCGACAAATAGTAGAAGACATCAATCTTTGATTTTGCATCGATATGAATTGCAAACATTGTGGAAAAGAAATTGACGCAGAAGCGCATCTCTGCGAACACTGTGGGAAAGATTTGGAGAGCAATCCAACTTTGTCTCAATCACCCTCAAACTCAGGTCTTCCCTCACGCTCCTTTCATTTTACCAAGAAACGGAAAATCATTTTGATGATATACATTTTGTGGGTGTTGGTATGGCTGGTTGCATGTATCCGCTTCCATAACGAGAAAATACTCCTACTTGGCTTTGTTTGCGTGGTGGGGGTTCCTCTACTAATGCTATTTGTCTGGTACTATGTTAAGCACTTGAAGAACAAACCAAACATCATCGAGGCACAAATAACAAAGACCCATCCACTAATGGATTTTGCTAGTCAGCATGGGAAAATGCAAATGATAAAAGATTACAATAAAAAAACTAATTCTTACGATATTATCTCCTATGCTTTTACCGACAATGTTGGTAACGTCACCAAGGTTCAAACTTCTGAAGCTATAAAAGATTGGTCAAGTGAACGAATTTCAATGAACAAATACTCACTATACGTTAACGAATATAGTGACGGGCATTACGTTCTCACTCTCAAACAGTTCCCATACGACATGGAAGATAAATAATTGACAACATTATGCAGAATGATAATCAAATGAAATGGGATGAGTTGTATGACCTTGCTCTCAATATAGCGATACAAGCGCACCGAGGGCAGACAGATAAATCGGGACGTGAATATGTAATGCATCCGATTCGAGTGGCGGAACGCTGTAAAGACCCGCGTGCAAAAATCGTAGCATTATTGCATGATACAGTGGAGGATACCGATGTGACAGTGGCGTATTTGCGTTCGAAAGGGTTTCCTGAGGCGATTGTAAATGGCGTTTTGTCAGTGACGAAGCAGGATGGAGAGACTTATGACGACTTTGTGAAAAGGGCGGCTGCGAATGACATCGGCCGAGAGGTGAAGATTGCCGATTTGGAGGATAATATGGATATTCGTCGGTTGAAAGAAATTACGGATGATGATGTGGCTCGGTTACGGAAATACCTTCATGCTTGGCAATATCTAATGCAGCTTGGACAATGAAAGGTTGTGTCTTGAAAAATCACTGCTCGAGACAGATACGAAACTCATTTAGCAATACACCGACATATTAACGTAGTGCGAGATGAAGTCTCGTAGAAGGCCCGGCAATTTTGCTAGTGGCCATTTTTTCACTAACTTTGCGGCACGAAATAACGACCGGCCCACCCGAGGGCAGGCCTTATAAAAAGACTGACGACAAAAGATTATAATAATTGTGAGGAAGAAGAAGCAACTGCCCTTGGTGGAAGGGCTTGAGATAACGGGAGTGGCCGCCGAAGGGAAAAGCCTCGCGCGGTGGAACGACCTGGTGGTGTTTATTCCCTATGGGGCGCCGGGCGACGTGGCCGACGTGCAGATTACGCGCAAGAAGCACAGCTATGCCGAGGGGCGTATCGTGCGCATGGTGAAACCGAGCGAGATGCGCGTGGAGCCTTTCTGCGCCCACTTTGGGACGTGTGGAGGCTGCAAATGGCAGCACTTGCCCTATGAGGCACAGTTGCGTTACAAACAACAACAGGTGGTTGATGCGCTTGAGCGCATTGCCAAGGTGGAAATTCCGCCCATCAACCCCATTCTGGGTTCGGCCAACACTACCCACTACCGCAATAAGTTGGAGTTCACTTTCAGTAACAAGTCATGGCTCACGCCTGAACAGATGGCCACCGGCGAGGAGTTTCCGTGCCGCGATGCTGCCGGATTTCACATTCCTGGGGCGTTCGATAAGGTGCTTAATATCGAGC
>JAGCUP010000146.1 GCA_017962765.1 Muribaculaceae bacterium
GACGCGGCCAAGGCCATCGCCGCCATGACGGTGCTGCCGGGCGCCATCAGCGACTACCGCGGCATCCCCATCGATGAAGCCCAACTGCCGCCGGTGGCATGCATCCCCACCACGAGCGGCACGGGCAGCGAGGTGACGAAATATACCATCATAACCGACGAACGCGACGGCACCAAGATGCTGCTGCTGGGCGATGCGCTGCTGCCCAAGCTCGCCATGGTAGATTACACCTTTGCCAACGGGTGCCCGCCCTCCATCACGGCGGCCACTGGCCTCGACACGCTCACCCACGCCATCGAGGCGTTTATCAGCGTCAAGGCGCAGCCGATGAGCGACGCCCTGGCCCTGTCGGCCATCAGGCTCGTCATGCGCTACCTGCCCAAGGCCTACCGCGAGGGCGCCGACCGCGAGGCTCGCCGCGAGATGGCCATTGCCGCCACGCAGGCCGGCGTGTGCATCAACAATAGCAGCGTGACGCTTGTCCACGGCATGAGCCGTCCCCTCGGGGCCCGCTTCCACATACCCCACGGCCTGTCGAACGCCATGTTGCTGCGCACGTGCTTGAGCGACCTGGAACAATCCTCGCGCCACAAATTCGCGCGCATCGCTACCCACCTGCGCATCCAGTCGGTTGATGAGATTGACGCCAGCGAGAAGTTTGTGGCCGAGGTGGATAGTCTGCTCGACAAGATCAACGTGCCCTCGCTCGAAGACTACGGCATCGACGAAGAAGAATATATGGATGCCATCGAGCAAATGTCGCTCGAAGCCATCGCCAGCGGCAGCCCCAGCCATGCTCCCAAGGAATATACGGCGGCGGCCATCCAAAAGCTCTACCGCCTTGCCTACCGCCGCGAGACGGTCAATCAGGATTAGTGTTCAAGCCGATATTGCTTGATTAGTTGCCACTTTACACGTTGAAGCGGAAGACGACGATGTCGCCGTCCTGGAACACGTAGTCCTTGCCCTCGGTGTGCATCTTGCCCGCCTCTTTCACGGCGGCCTCGCTGCCGTAGTGGATGTAGTCGTCGTACTTGATAATCTCGGCACGGATAAAGCCGCGCTCGAAGTCGCTGTGGATGACACCGGCACATTGCGGCGCCTTGCTGCCCTTGCGATAAGTCCACGCCTTCACCTCCTTGGGCCCGGCGGTGAGGAACGTCTCCAGGTTGAGCAACCTGTAGGCGGCCTTGATGAGGCGGTTCACGCCGCTCTCCTCGAGTCCGATTTCGGCAAGGAACATCTGGCGCTCCTCGTAGGTCTCGAGTTCGGCTATCTCGCTCTCGGTCTGCGCGGCCACCACGAGGATTTCGGCATTCTCGTCCTTGACGGCTTCACGCACCGCATCCACGTATGCGTTGCCACTGGCGGCGCTGGCATCGTCCACGTTGCACACATAGAGCACGGGCTTGTTGGTGAGCAAGAACAGCTCGTGAGCGATTTTCTCCTCTTCCTTGTTGAGCAGCTCCACGCTGCGGGCACTCTTGCCTCGCGACAGGGCGTCGCGATAACGGCCATAGACCTCGGCGGCCACCTTGGCCTCGCGGTCACCGGCCGCCGCCTGCTTTTGCACGCGGCCTATGCGGCTCTCGATAGTCTCAAGGTCGCGCAGTTGCAGCTCGGTGTCGATGACTTCCTTGTCGCGCACCGGGTCGACGGTGCCATCGACGTGGGTGACATTGTCGTCGTCGAAGCAGCGAAGCACGTGGATGATGGCATCGGTCTCGCGAATATTGGCCAAGAACTTGTTGCCAAGACCCTCGCCGCGACTCGCGCCCTTCACGAGGCCCGCAATGTCGACAATCTCGACCGTGGTGGGTACCACACGCGCCGGATGGACGAGCTCGGCGAGCTTGTTGAGGCGCTCGTCGGGCACCGTAATCACACCCACATTAGGCTCGATGGTGCAGAACGGGAAATTGGCCGACTGGGCCTTAGCGTTTGAAAGACAGTTGAAAAGGGTCGACTTGCCCACGTTGGGGAGGCCCACGATGCCGCATTGAAGTGCCATAAGATATAAATGACGTTTAGGTTAGTACTCAAAATTATAGTGCAAAAGTAAGCATTTTTCACGACTTCGCACCGCCATGACGCAAAAAATCGTCAGCATCCACCCTTTTGCCAATGGCTCAATGCTCAAAAACCTCAATGCTCAAACCTCAATGCTCATAGCTCAAAAGCAATGAGGGCCCTCCCTGATCATCGGGAAAGCCCTCACTTGTTGTATGCCGCTCCTCCATTCTACATCTCACATGCGCCCTTTAGGGCGGAAACAACATAGGGAAATTTAGACTAAATGATTTCACGCGGCTCTGTCGTACAAAGCCGCACAGAGTTCACACGCTTTTTCGTGTGCAAATGTAGACATAAAAAAATTTACGACAAAATCTTTTTGCAAGAAAAAGCAATAACATGCCGTAAAACATATTTTTTGCGACATTTTTGCGGGTTGAGGCGGCATTTACTCGCTATAATTGAGTTCCCACTCATAGCTATCGGCATCGGCTTCGCGCATCACCGACTGCCACGTCGAGTACTCATCATCATCGGCGGCGGCAAGCAAGTCGCGACTGCACGACGCCAGCCCGGCAACAATCGCCAGCCCTCCCAAAAACAATAATAATTTTCGCATCTTCATCTCATTAAATCATTAACTAATTTGCAAATATAGTCATTTTTTGCATACTAATACACATTTCCCACAAAAAACTTACTGCCCCTTTCAAATTCTTGATTGCCACTCTTGATTGCCTTCCTAAACTTACAACTCAATTTAATAAGGTGGTTTGCGCTATCTTTGCACGTGTTTTGGGAGATTTATGACTATGATTTCAGCAATCCGCACAGTGGCCCTATCGGCCAATGAGTCGCAAATGCGCTATAATCAATTGACAAACAATACGTTGTTACCCTTCCATTTTATAAGAAAGGTTTCTTATAACCAACCTATTACGGCACATCTCGGCTTTGGCTGGGGAGTGAGTTTTGCTTTGTACTAACTTATTTATTCACTTATAAAACTTTTTAAAGCGTATGAAAAAAGCGTTACTTTTACTTATGGCTTTGTTCGCCAGCCTCTCGGTGTGGGCCGGCGAGGTGACCCTCACCGAGGACACCGAAGAAGCTGAAGGCACACCCGCACGCTGGTATGTGAACATGCCGGCTGGCAACCAAGAGAGCAGTCTGACGCTCAGTGATGCCACCATCACCACTTTCAAGGTGTATGACGACGGTGGCAAGAACGGCAAATATAGCAACAGCTGTAGGAGCCGGCTCTTCATCACAGCACCCACGGGATATGTAATCCAGCTGTCTGGCCGCATCAAAACGGAAACAGGTTGGGATAAACTGACCGTTCATGACGGTAACGACACCAGCGCCCCCATACTGCTTGATAATGTAAATGGAAACAACTCTACTTGGATAACCGTCAATCAAGTCAAAAGCTCTGGCCAAAGCATGACGCTCTACTTCTACTCAGATGGCAGCGGACAATACGATGGCTTCGACCTGACAGCGGAGATCTTCAACCCCGACACATACTTTGGTATCACCGTTAACTCTGCTGATAACGGAAGCGTTGAGAGCAGCAAGTTAGAGGCCAAGGCGGATGAGCTGATCACACTAACCGCAACGCCAGCTAATGGATATGTGCTCAGCGGTCTCAGCGCGAAGGATAAGAATAATAATGACATCGCAGTTGATTGGATTACCTACGTCAATACCGCCTTTTTCACCATGCCAGCTTCGGATGTCACCGTCACCCCCACGTTCTCCGACGACCCGGAGGTCACTGGTGATACTCCCTATGTCAACATGCCAACAACCGGCACGAAGACCATCACCGTCCCCGAAGGCTTGATGTCGTTTAAGGTCTATGACGACGGCGGCAAGAACGGCTACAACAGCACCACCAGCAATGGTTACCTCACACTGACCGCCCCCGAGGGATATAATTTGCGGGTCTCAGGCACCATCGCAGCTGGGGGTACGAATACCTACGACCATTTGTCAGCGTATGATGGTACCGACAATACAGCGCCGATACTAATCAACGGAGCGCAAAGTTCCAACTGGTATAGAGAGACTGCAGTTCCAACCGTCACCAGCACAGGCCAAAGCATAACGCTTTGGTTCTACGGCAGCAATAGCGGATGTGATGGTCTTGACCTGACCGTGGAACTCGTCAGCATCGACACACCGTACAGCGTCACCGTGGTCAACCCTGACGAGGGCGGCGAGGTCACGGCCGACCCCACTACGGCTGTGGTAAACCAAACCGTCACGCTCACCTATGCGCCCACTGAGGGTTATGTGCTCAACAACCTTGTCGTGACCGACGTCAACAACAACGAATTGGCTGTGACCGACATGTTGTGGTACGCTGGCACAAAAACCGGCACCTTCACCATGCCCGCTTCGGCAGTCACCGTCATGCCCTCGTACACCAACGACCTGACAAACCTCCACATCGATATGCTCAAGACAGGCGTCAAAACAGCCTTCATACCCAGTAGCGTCGCATCGTTCAAAGTCTATGACGATGGCGGCTCGGAGGGAAGATACAGCTTCAGCTGCGATGGAACACTCGTGATGACGGCTCCTGAAGGCTACAAACTTCAGCTTTCGGGTAACATCATGACATCACAAGAAGATTATCTTACGGTTTATGACAACAACGAAGCCAGTGGCAACAAGCTGCTTGATGCCGCAGAAAGCACTGACTACTACGAGTGGACGGCCATCCCGACCGTTACCAGCACCGGACAGAGCATGACGCTATACTTCTATTCAGATAGTTCTGCTGGCATCACCGACGGACTCGACCTGACAGTGACGCTCGTTTCGCCCGCCGTCACCACCTCGTATGTGGATTCCGACGGCGAATCGCACACCGTGCAGGCCATTCCGCTTGACGAGACCATGACCTCGCTGGGTGAGGATGGGCAGGAGAGTTGGTATGTCGCCAGCGGCACGCTCAACTACACCGAAACCCTCAACATCGCCGGTGATGTTCACCTCATCCTCGCCAACGGCGCGGTGATGAACATCGGCACCGAGGCAGCCCCCGTCAGCGGCAAAGGTATTGATGGCGGTGAATATGAATCCACACTCACCATCTACGGACAGTCGCTCGACGACGACACTGCCGGACACCTGAACATCAATACCGACGATGATTGCATCTATATTGATGGCGATTATGCACAACACAGCGGCAACGTCACCGCAAACTCCACCAATTCGAGTGGTGTCGTGCCATGGTACAACTTCACTTTCACAGGTGGCACACTCTATGTCACCGCTAAAGGAAATGCCCTATATCCTGATGGGATTATTGACATTCTCGGCGGCAAACTCTCTGCCATTGGTGGCCATCTAGGCATCAACACCTATACTGGCACCGTCACCTTCGGTTGGAAGAACATTGATGATGAATTCACCGTCAGTAAAATTGCTGCACCCGTAAAGATTGTCGATGGACAGGCATTCACCGATGGCGAGAACATCTATGACAGCACGACTCCAACAGAAGTCTTTTGGACTTTGACCAACGTGACACTTCGCCCCGTTGCCACTTTCGCTATCAGTCTGCCGGAATCGTTCGAGCACGGCACGGTAATCTGCGACAAGCAGACTGCATACGAGGGCCAGACCGTGACACTCACCGTGACCCCCGACAACGGCTATGAGCTCAAAACGCTCACCGTGACCATCGTTGACGCCAATACAAGTGACGGCGCACCGATGCGTCTGCGCGGCGGCACCGTCGAGCTCACCGAGGGCGAGAATGGCACCTATACCTTTGCGATGCCCGCCCAACCCGTAACCGTGAACGCCACCTTCAAGAAGAAAGTGCCCACCGCCATTGATGAGATAAACGCCGATAGCCGCAGCGGCCAGCGTTACAACCTCATGGGCCAGCCCGTGGGCAAGGACTACCGCGGCATCGTCATCGAGGACTGCAAGAAACTCATCGTCAAATGAGGTTTGAGCATTGAGCTATGAGCTTTAAATGCGAATTTCGCGAATTTTACTAATTTCACGAATTTTTTAATTTAAGAAACTACGGATTAATCTGATTTTTCTGATATTTAACCTCTTATCAGGATTAATCAGAATAATCCGTAGTTTTATTTTATCACTAAAAGAAGCAGCATTGAAGAAGGGCTTTGAAGACAGGCGTGGCCAAAAAAATGTGGCCACGAGCGAAAGTGTGTGGCAAAAAATGTGTAATTTTGCGGCTTGAAACGAAAATCAACTCAAAACTATGGAATATAACTTTAACGAGATTGAGAAAAAATGGCAACAGTACTGGCGCGACAACCACACCTATCGCACCACGGTTGACAAGAGCAAACCCAAGTTCTATGTGCTTGACATGTTCCACTACCCCAGCGGCGCGGGACTGCACGTAGGACACCCGCTGGGCTACATCGCCAGCGACATCTACGCCCGCTACAAGAGGCTTAACGGCTTCAACGTGCTGCACCCCATGGGCTACGATGCTTACGGCCTTCCCGCCGAGCAATACGCTATCCAGACGGGTCAGCACCCCGAGGTTACCACGGTGAAGAACATCGCGCGCTACCGCGAGCAACTCGACAAGATAGGCTTCTGCTACGACTGGGACCGCGAGGTGAAAACCTGCGACCCCTTCTACTATAAGTGGACGCAGTGGGCATTCCTGAAGATGTTCGGCAGCTACTACGACACCGAGCACGAGCAGGCCCGTCCCATCGAAGAGCTTGTGGCCCACCTCGAGGCTCACGGCACCGATGGCCTCCACACCGCCTGCAGCGAGGAACTCACATTCACGGCCGACGAGTGGAAATCGCTGAGCAAGGCCGAGCGTGACGCCCGCCTGATGAACTACCGCATCGCCTATCGCGGCAACACCATGGTCAACTGGTGTCCTCAACTGGGCACCGTACTGGCCAAC
>JAGCUP010000147.1 GCA_017962765.1 Muribaculaceae bacterium
CATCACTGCTGGGACTATCGCCCTTCCTCTTTGCCATCATCACCTCGGGAGCGCGACGCAACGAGCGCGAGATCTTGCTGCGTCGCGGAGGTCGCGTCACACTCGTGCCGCAAATCGTGATGCACATCGTGGGCTCGCTGATCGCCTTGGTCTTCATGGTGTTGCTGCTCGTGGGCGTGTTTAGCAATCTCGTGGTGCTGATGGTGGCCGTGGGCACCTTCCTGCTCATGGTGCTGGTGCTCTCGCCACTGCTTTACAAGCGGTTGCGCAGCGTTGAGCAGCGTTTCTTGAGCAACATAAACGAGCGTGAGAACCGTCGCACAGGACGCGAGAACAACTTGGTGAGCGACCTTCACCTGGCTTACATGACGGTGGGATACAGTTGCCCCTTCGTGGGTGAGCGCCTCAAGAATGCCGACATTCGCCGCAAGTACGGCGTCAACGTCGCCAGCATCCAGCGCAATACGGTGCTCTACCCTGTACCCAAGAGCGATATGCGCATCTTCCCGGGAGATGTGCTCGGCGTCATCGGCACAGAAGACCAAATCCAGCAGATGCTGCCACTCGTTGAGGCCAACGAAACCCAGGCTGCCCAGGCGCAGTTAGAGACCGAGTTCACCCACTTCATCCTCACCGAGAGCTCCCCTCTCGTAGGCAAGAAACTGTCTGAGGCCAATTTGCACGAGAATTACTCTTCACTGCTGGTAGCCGTGCAACGCGACGACGAATACTTTACCCCCTCCCCCGACTTCACCTTCCTCGCCGGCGACACCATTTGGATTGTGGGCGATAAGCAGCAACTCGAAACCCTTCGCTAACATTCACTTTCATCATAAAAAATCAATGAAAATTCAATTCACCAAGATGCATGGCGCCGGCAACGACTACATCTATGTCGATGCCACACGCTACCCTATCCCCGACCCAGGTAAGGCATCAATCAAGTGGAGCCATCGGCACTTCGGCATTGGCGGCGACGGACTCGTCCTCATCGGGCGACCCGATGAGGCCATCGCCGACTTCTCGATGCGACTGTTCAATGCCGACGGCAGCGAGGCCCTGATGTGCGGCAACGCCTCTCGCTGCGTGGGCAAGCTGGTCTATGAAATGGGCTGGACGCGCAAGCGCCACATCCGCCTATCCACGCTTTCGGGCGTGAAGCTGATTGACCTCGACGTCGATGAGCAAGACAAGGTGTCGAACGTCGTGGTCGATTTGAATAAGCCCATCTTCAACGACGAGCACCTCTTCCTGCCCGATGGCGAGCCTCTCCCCCACGGACTTTTCGTATCGATGGGCAATCCGCTATATGTCGTCTTTGTCGATGACATCGAGGCGGTCGATGTGACTACCGAGGGACCACGATTGGAGCACCACTCGCGATTCCCGCAGCGCTGCAACATCGTGTTTGCGCAGTGCAGGCCCGATTACCTGCGCGTGCGCATGTGGGAACGGGGCAGCGGCATCACACTCGCCTGCGGGACTGGAGCCTGCGCCACCGTGGTAGCAGCCACACGAGCCGGACTGGTGCCCCGCTGCGGCGACGTCGTCATGGACGGCGGCATCCTCCACGCCGAGTGGCGCGAGAGCGACGACCATGTTCTGCTCAGCGGCCCCACCACCATCGCCTTCACCGGCGAAGTGGAACTGTAACGCCACCTTCTCCAAGCCTCAAAACGCTCTAATCCCCAAATTTCATATAAATTTTGGGAATATAATCCCCAATTTTATGCCAAATTTGGGGATTAGCAGCATCGGCGAGGGATTTATGGCATCCTTATGACGACAGCCTTCCCGTTTTGCTCAAGAATATAGAATTGGCCATTCTCAAGGCGTGTCATCTCATCTCGTTTGCCTTGAAAGATGAGGCGGCCGCTCAAGTCGGTCACCCTCACAATGCCGTCATCAGCCATCACGGGCTCGACCACGCCCACCTTCTTCAGCCATTGCTCGTCAAGGAAGGCCACCTTGGCTGCAAGCCGCTCTTTAAAAGCATCTTGACACGCCTGGAGGTAGGCCGTCCCTAACGACGGCCATCGTTCACAGTCACGTGCGACGGCGGCACTGATTTCATTGTAGAAATCACCTATAAAATCGTTCATCTCGGTCCCGCCTGTCTCTCTGAACTTGGCATAGTGCCGCCACACACACGCCTGGAAACGGCTCGAAAGAGCGATACGGTCGATCCAGTGTGAACTATATCCGCGCGGCTCGGGCAGGTTGTAGATGAAATCGGGATGGTCTATGCTACGGTTAAAGGAGCTTCCGAAGTCCCACACGGGACCAAATAGCAATTTGGTGTCCTCGCCGCGTTGCTTGTGTATCCAGCAGCTGCCGTGGAACGACTCTATGTTGTCCATGATCTCGTTCACGATATAGAAGCAGGCCAGTGTGTCCATATCGATATACTCCTCCCACTCGGTGAAGGTATGCGGATGACGGGGAATTTGGTCTAGGCTTTTTTCCACATTGTTGAGCAACGACCACATATAGTCATACTGTTCAGGCGACAGCACTTCGGGGCTGTGGGGCGTGACAAGCAACCTTAACTTGTCAGGGTCCTGCTCGTCGTACACATAGATTTGGCCGTCCTCAAGATAGTTGTCGAATTCTATCAGCCAGCCGCCGGTGATATTGGCAGCCTCGGTCTCCCCGTCTTCCTGCTCCACGATGTTGACGCGGTTCGCCGCCACCTTGATTTGGTCCGTGAGGAAATAAATGCCCTTGTAGTCACCATTCAGCACCAGCTCTAGTGGCTGCTGCCCGGGCGTCCACGCCAAGCCGATCCTGCGACTCAACTCAAAGCCCACCGTGTTCCGCAGGAAGCCATAATAGTCATCGCAATGCGGCAATAGGCAAAAGTGCTTGCTCTTACCGGTGCCCATCAGGTCGGCTTTCTTGTCGAGCTTGAGACGGTAAGGCTTTTTCTCATAGTTGGTCCATGTGTAATTGCCGCGACCCCTTATCTGTAACGGAAGCGGGTGTTCGGCGTCGCCTATCGAGGGTACTCCCTCATATCCCATACCATCAAGATAGTAACTCCCCGCCAAGTATTCCTCGGTCGAAGTTATCTCAGCCCCACCCTCGGTATCGACATAAAGCACGGGAAGCGTGCCAGATGGCTCGACCATAGCATTAGCGCTATAAAAGCCAACCACTAAAAACACTAAAAACACAATACGGTTCTTAATTTTATCCTCGCAAGAAATAAAGTTTAAATTATTAATGGCAAATAATTTGCAAATTTACACCGCCCCCCCTATTTTGCAAATAATTCATTATTTATTTGAAAAAAACACCATCAATTCATCGTTCCGGCCCTTTTTTTCTGGTTTTTCATCCAATTCTTGTCATATTTCTATCCAGCATTAGTGATGTGGACGAAAATTGTACTTTTCATCATCACGTTTCGCATTTTTTTGCTACCTTTGCCCTCCAGTGGCGGCTGTTCCGCCGAATGATAACAAGATATTCTTATGATTGCAAGATTGATACTCTCGGCCGTGGCGGTGTGGCTGGCAGCCGAAGTGATAGACGGAGTGACCATCGACCACTGGGGGTGGACGGTGGTGATAGCCATTGTGATGGGCCTCATCAACAGCGTGGTGAGACCTGTGGTGAAACTCCTCTCCTTGCCCATCAACATCCTCACGCTGGGGCTCTTCACCCTCGTGATTAACGGCGCGATGGTGATGCTGTGCGCTTATTGCGTGCCAGCCTTCCATGTCGACACATTCGGCACTGCCATCATCTACAGCGTGATTCTCATCGTCATCAACTGGCTTCTCAACCTCATTTTCAATAAAGAATGAAACGATTATCACTTATCCTCCTCACTTTTGCCCTGCCGCTGCTGGCGCTGGCGCAGACCAGTATCGCCACCGTCAACGTGCAGGAAGTGTTCGCCGCGCTCCCGCAGAGCGAACTGGCACAGAACGAGCTCAACCGCTTCAACGACAAACTCAAGGCCGAGTATGCCACCATGCAGCGCACACTCGACGAAAAGTTTGCCGCTTACCAGCAATTGGACGGCGATGTGCCGCAGAGCATCAAGGAGCGTCGCATGAGCGAGATTCGCCAAGACGACCGCGCCATCGGCGACTTTTTCGAGCGTAGCCAACAAGAGCTCGCCAACAAAAAACAGCAACTCGAGGCGCCCATCTACGAACTCATCGGCGCCGCCATCAAGGAGATTGGCGACAAGCGGGGCTACACCTACGTGCTTGACGTGAGCAAGACACCCGTAGCCTATCGCGGCACAGGCGCCATAGACATCACGCAAGACGTGATTGAATTGATTTCAAAGCAGTAATGAGATTGAGGCCAAAATACGTTTTGGGGCTGATAGCGGCCTTTCTCTCGACCATTACGATGCACGCCGCGCCCCAGGTGCCACCCGCGCCCGAGATTGCGGGCGACAGCATCCGCGTGAGCCTCATCACCTTCGCGCCCGGAGCCGACACCTACGAGCTCTTCGGACACAGCGAGCTGCGCGTCATCAGCCGTGACCTGGCCACCCCGTCCAACCCTTGCGGCGACTGGTTCATCAACTACGGCGTGTTCGACTTCACCACGCCGGGATTCTTCTGGCGTTTCGCGCGCGGAGAGAGCGACTATCTGTGCATGGCCGTGCCGCCGCACCTCGTCGCCGTCGACAATGAGGGCCGCAAGATGACCGAGCAAGTACTCGACCTGAGCCACGACGAGGCGCGAGCGCTGCGCGACTACGTGGTGTGGAACTCGCAGCCCGAGAACCGCGAATACCGCTACCGCTACTTCAGTGACAACTGCGCCACGCGGCCGCGCGACATCATCGAGCGCGCCGTGGGCGACTCGCTCCGTTACGGTGACAGCCTGATGGGCCAAGTCACTTTCCGCGACGTGATGAGCCATTACACCGCCAACTACCCGTGGGAGCAGTTCGGCATCGACATGATTCTGGGCGCGCCCTGCGACACCATCATCAACGTGCGTCAACAGATGTTCGTTCCCATGCTCCTCGCACAAGCCATGGCCACCGCCACGCGCGACAGCAACGGGAAGCAAACGACTCTCGTGAACGAAACAAACGTACTGCTTGATGGCCCCGAAGAGGGCACCGTGCTGCCGCCCACCCCCTGGTACCTGTCGCCCATGGCCGCCATGCTTGTCGTGCTCGTCATCACCCTGGCGATGTGTTGGCGCGACTGGCGTCGCCGTCGCCTCACGCGGTGGTTCGACACCCTCTTCTATGTGGCCCTCGCTGTGATGGGAGGCGTCGTGTGCTTCGTCGCTTTCTTCTCGAGCCACGAGGCCACATGGCCCAATTACAACGTGCTGTGGCTTAACCCGCTGTGGCTTGCGCTTGCCATCCTCGTGCGGCGCGACAAGTGGTCACGCGCGCGACGTTACGTCGCCCTTGCGCTCACCGCCCTCACCCTCACCACCATGGCCGTGTGGCTCGCGCGCCTGCAAGTGCCCAACGCCGCCTTCTGGCCCCTCGCCGTTGCCACCCTAGCCCGCACCATCACCACTTATAAGCTGTGAGCCTTGAGCA
>JAGCUP010000148.1 GCA_017962765.1 Muribaculaceae bacterium
CGACCCTGTAACCACCACCTCTTTGAGTGTAAGGTGACGATAAAACACATCGGTCGAATCAATAGTCTCGCTCTCCGATTCCTGCGCCATCGCGCCAAATGCGCACATGACAAGCAGGAGTAACAGGGTGTGAAATCTTGCAAACATCTTTTTGGGTTTTATGGTGCAAAAGTAGCGAAAACGGCGCAATTCACAAATCATTTGGCCCCATATTTGGGAAAAACGGCGAAAATTACTAATTTTGCGACAATATGACAAAGAAACGCAAATGGTACGTCGTGTGGAACGGCTGGGAACCCGGCGTGTGCGACACTTGGGAAGAGTGCCAAATCCGCACCAAAGGATTCGAAGGAGCCAAATATAAGGCTTTCGACAACCAGGAGGAGGCCATACTCGCCTTTCGCGGCGACAGCAGCGAGGCACAGGAAGTGCTGCGCGCCATCGCCCACGCACCCGTGCAGCAAACCATCCTGGCCCAGGCTCCCGAGGTGATGCCCGGCAGCATTGCTGTCGATGCGGCGTGCAGCGGCAATCCGGGTGTGATGGAATATCGCGGCGTGGATATCGACACCGGCGCCGAAATTTTCCACCAAGGCCCGTTCCCTGAGGGCACGAACAACATAGGCGAATTCCTCGCCATCGTCCACGCTTTGGCGTGGCTGCAACAACGCGGCCTTGACTGCGCCATCTACAGCGATAGCGTGAGCGGGCTGGCGTGGGTGCGCAAGCGTCATGCCAACACTAAACTGGCGCGCACCGAGCAGTCGGCAAAGCTGCTCGACATCGTGGCGCGCGCCGAGAACTGGCTGCGCACCCATCGGTGGAGCAATCCCATCTACAAGTGGAACACCCAGCTATGGGGCGAAATCCCGGCTGACTTTGGACGCAAATGAGCATCAAGGAATTGAGTTAATTATGCATTTAAAAAAGGTCGTCATCATCAACCGCAACGATAGCCGGGGAGGAGCCGCCATCGCCTCGTTCCGCCTCATGGAAGCGCTGTGTCAGGCCGGCGTGGATGCCCGAATGGTCGTGGCGCAGAAAGAGCGTGATGATGGACGCATCGATGCCGTAAGTGCCAAGTGGCCGTTTTACCGCGAACGCCTCGATGTGTGGCTGGCCAACGGTCACCGCCGCGATACGCTTTTCCTGCTCGACCCCGCCACACGCGGTGTGGACCTTACGCGACACCCGTGGGTTGAGGCTGCCGACGCTATCGTGCTGGGATGGATTAACCAGGGGATGCTCTCACTCGAAGGCATCGAGCGCCTCGCCGCGCTCGGCAAACCCCTGCTTTGGGTGATGCACGACATGTGGAACTGCACCGGAGCCTGCCACTACACTGTCGATTGCGAACGCTACCACAACACTTGCACGGCATGCCCGATTATCGGCCGCGACGGTGATGACATCACCACAGCCACACAACGCCGCAAACAACGGCTTTACGATGCGATTCCTATTCATTTTGTGGCCGTGAGCCACGCCCTCGCCAAGCGTTGCCGCGCCAGTTCGGTCATGCGTGACAGCGACATCACGGTTATCCCTAACCCGTTTCCCGCCCACGAATACCAATGCCAAATCACGGACAACGAAAGCGATGAACTCGTGCTGGCGATGGGTGCCGCGCGCCTCGACGACCCCGTCAAGGGACTCGACACGCTGCGCGAGGCTCTCGCCATTGTAAAGCGGGACTCCCCCGCCCTCTTCGCACGGTTGCGATTGCTGCTCTTTGGCGACATCCGCGACAAGTCGCTGCTCGACACGCTCCCATGCCGTCACGAATATCTCGGCAAAGTGGAGAACCCCAACGAGGTGTTCCAGTGCGCCCACGTTGCGCTTTCCACGTCGCGTTTCGAGTCGTTCGGCTACACACTCGTCGAAGGAATGGCCAGCGGGTGCCTCGCCGTCACCACTGGCAATGGCGGTCAGCGCGACATCGTCACGCATCTCATCACTGGCTATGTCGCCAACGATGCCCAAGGCATCGCCGACGGCATCGCATGGGCCGACGACGCCCGCCACCACATCACACGCCAACAACAGCACGACGACATCGCCGCGCGCTTCGGTTATCCTGCCATCGCCGACCACTTCCTCAAGCTACTCAATGCTTGAGCGAGGCCCACGCCTCAACCTATCGTATCACAATAGTATAAACCTTCTCGTCACGCTTGGTGCCACGCCACAATTCGTACGAAGTGATAGTGGTCGTGCCCGCCTTCTTGGCCGTGAGCGTGTAGGTCACCTCCTGGCGGTCGCCACCAGGCATATCTTTCTTTGAAGGGTTGGCCCACTCCGACTTGTATTTGCAGTCGAAAAACTCCTTGTCATAATTGAGTTCAAAGTCAAGGCCCACTGAGCCGTGCACCGTGGCATTGAACACTATGGTCTGTCCCACACGCAGATGGTTCTCCTGACCAGCCTCCACTTTGACGGGCGTGGCCGATGGCAACGCCTCAAAATCATCATAAATCGGAGCCTCAATCTTAGTGCTCTTACACGCCACGAGCGCCACCATTCCCACGACAACCACTGCCGCTGCAATCCAAATCCAAGTTTTCATATTCATTTAATTACTTTAATGCTACATAATGTTTTGCAATGGGCAAAATTAACAAATTATTGCCATATAACCGCTATTATATGAAAAAAATCAAATTTTGCTGCCCTGCGTTGTCCTCGAAATTACACGGCACCTCAGCAATAAAAATGAAAAAATTTCTTTTTTCATTTTGTATTGCGTTTGGTTTGCAGTAATTTTGCAGGTTAAAGCGAAAATTTGGCTATGGGCAAAGCGCTGAAGAAGACATATACTGTGGTGCGAAGCGTGGTGGTGACCGCGCTGGTGCTCGTCGTGGTGCTGTTTGTGGGCCTGTATCTGTTGTTGTCTCTGCCCTCGGTGCAAAACAAGGTTAAAGAGCGGGGCGAGAAGGAGTTGAGCGAGTACCTGGGCACGAATGTGACCATCGGCGAAATCTCGTTCGAGCCTTTTAACGAGCTTACATTGGGGCATGTCAACATCCCCGACCAGCAGGGCGACTCGCTGCTGCATGTGGAGCGTCTGGGGGCCGGCATAAGCATCTACGAGCTGCTCGTGAACCGCAAAATCGTCATCACCTACGGCGAAATCATCGGCCTGCACGGACGTATTACGCGCCCCGACAAGAACAGCCCCACCAACCTGCAATTCATCCTTGACGCGTTCAAGCCCAAGGACGACAAACCGCCCAAACCTTTCGACCTGCGCATCAACAACGTCATCATCCGCAACAGCGACATCACCTACGACGTGCTCAGCGAGCCACGCCTTAATGACCGTTTCGACCCCAATCACATCGCCATCAACAACTTGCGAGCCGACTTGGAGCTGCCACGCCTCAAGAACAACGATTTCGTCATCGACCTCAAACGCCTCTCACTGGACGAACGCGCTGGCCTCATGCTCAACAACCTGGCGGCACGCGTGGCCATCAACGACACCGTCACCACCGTCAACGACCTGCGCATCGAACTACCCAATTCGCTCATCCATCCCGACGACATCACGTTGCGCTATTCATCGCTCAAGACGATGTTCGACGACCTGAAACAGAGTAGCCACCAATTAAGGATTTCGGGCAGTTACATCACGCCCAGTGACCTGCGATGCTTCGCGCCCCAGCTGGCCGGCTACGATGACAAGATGGACCTCACACTGGCCGTCGATGGCACCCTCGACCGGCTGCACGTGCCCGTGCTCTCGCTTGAGAAGCAGGACGGCGGCCTCGACGTGTCGCTCAACGGCACCTTCGACCTGCCGCACGACGGTAACGCCCTCGCTATTGACGTGCCCTACGTTAAGGTGAACGCCTCGCGAGGCGAGATGGCACGCGTGATGGAACTGATGCCAGCACTATCGCCACAAGCAGCCGGCATCCTGTCGCGCTGCGGCGACATAGCCCTCGACGGCTCGGTGACCGGCACGCCCATGCGCCTCGACTTCGCCGGCGACGTGAACACCTCGCTGGGAGAGGTGACGGTGACCGGCGGACACTTCGAGCGCACCGGCGACACACGTCGCATTGCAGGCCACGTGGCCACCGGTGGGCTGGAACTAGGCCACCTGCTGGCTAAAGAGGACTTGCTCGGCTCGGTCGCCCTTGATGCTACAGTCGATGCCACGCTATCAGGCGGCAGCGTGAATGGCAATTTTGACGGCCACGTGGACCATGTAGACTTAAAGGGATACCGCTATCACGACATCACCGCCAACGTGAGCGCCACCCAAAACCACTATAACGGCCACGTCACCCTCAACGACCCCAACGGCAAAATCAATATTGAGGGAGAAGCTCTGCTCGCCGGCGCTGCCTCGACCTTCGACGCCACCGTGCAAGCCAGCGGCGTACACCTCGCCACCCTGCTGCAGCGCCCCGTGCCCATCGAGGGTATCACGGCTCTCGACCTCGAGGCGCACCTGCGTGGCAATAACGCACACAACCTGCAAGGCGATGTGCGCCTCAACAATCTGACTATGCTCGACAAGCACGGCGAGCCTCTTGAGCTTAATGGCGTAGAGCTCAGCGCCACCGACCACCGCGTGGCCCTCACCTCGCCCTTTGTGCACGGCGCCATCGAGGGTGACTACGACTTCGCGACCCTGCCCACCGCCATCAACAATATGCTCGCCGCCTCGTTCCCCGCCATGTTCTCGCATCGCGCAAGCAGTGGCGATAACGACTTCGACTTCAGCTTTACCATCGACCCCGATGAGAAATGGCAGGAACGCTTCAACCTGCCCGTGAAGCTCGTCTATCGCGCCACACTTGACGGACACCTCAACGAACGCAACGGCTCACTGGCGGCACGCCTCAACGTGCCCTACCTGCAGCAAGGCAACAAAATCATCGATGCCACCAGTGTGCGCATCACCAAGGACGGCTCGAACCAGCCCCTCGTAGCCAATGTTGCCACGCACATCCCCATGAAAAGTGGCAAGCTCACGCTCGCCGTCGATGCCAGCGGCCACAACAACGCCATCGACGCCAATCTCGGATGGAACGTGGCGCGTGAACGCGAGTTTCGCGGTGACATCAGCCTCACGGCTGCCCTTTCGCGTGCCCTTAACGGCCGTCTGGCCGCCGATGTCAACATCAACCCCGCCACCCTTGTCTTCAACGACACTGCCTGGAACGTGAACGGCGGACACATCGGCTACGATGGCCACGCCATCAGCGTGAGCGGCCTCAATGCCTCGTGCGACAAGCAGTTCATCAATATCCACGGCAACGTGTCGAGCGACCCCAACGACGAACTCGAGGTGGTCCTCAACGACATCAGCCTCGACTACATCTTCAATACGCTGCAAATCAACCATGTCACCTTTGGCGGACGCGCCACCGGAAACTTCACCCTCGCCGACCTCTTCTCGAAGCAGCCGCGTCTGATGACGCCCAACCTACACGTTGAAAACATGTACTACAACGGGGCGCTGATGGGCGACGCCGACATCGAAAGCCACTGGGACAACGAAAACAAGGCCGTGGTCCTCAACTGCGACCTTGCGCAGCAAAACGGCAAGCACACCACCATCGGCGGCAGCATCTTTACCGCCGCCGACTCGCTATACCTCACCTTTGACGCCGACCACGCCAACGTCAAGTTCATGAAGCCTTTCATGGCGGCCTTCACCAGCGATGTCGATGGTGAGGTGAGCGGCCACGCCGTGCTCTTCGGCAACTTCAAGACCATCGACCTGAAGGGCGACATCTATGCCCACGACCTGAAATTGAAAATCGACTACACCAACTGCTACTACACGTGCTCCGACTCCATCCACATCGTGCCGGGATATATCCCCATCGACAACGTGGTGATTCACGACCGCGACGGACACGAGGCGCGCCTCAACGGCTACCTCAAGCACAACGCTTTCCACGACCCCGTGTTTAACTTCACCGTCACCGAGGCCCGCGACCTCCTGTGTTACGACATCACCGAGGCCATGAACCCCGATTGGTACGGCACCATCTACGGCAACGGGAGCGCCATCATCAGCGGCGAACCCGGATTGGTGAAAATCTCGGTCAATATGCAGAGTGCCGACCGAAGCAAGTTCACCTTCGTGCTGAGCGATGCCGAAGTGGCCAACGAATACAACTTCATCACCTTCCGCGACCGCGACAAGGCCCTCGAGCCCGAGTTGCAGGAAGTGGCGCAACAGGAAGTCGACACCGTGCCCGAAATCGTGAAACTGCTCACGCGGCGCATCGAACAGCAGAACCAGTCGGCGCCATCGACCATCGCTGTCGATTTGCGGGTTGATATCACCCCCGAGGCGCAACTCATACTCGTCATGGACCCTGTGGGCGGCGACAAGATTCGCGCCAACGGCAATGGCAACCTGCGCCTCAACTACGACAGCACCAACGACGAGTTTGAGATGTTTGGCCGCTATGTACTCACCAAGGGCAACTACAACTTCACGCTGCAAGACATCATCATCAAGGACTTCACCATCCGCGAGGGAAGCACCATCAGCTTCGACGGAGATCCCTACAATGCTATGCTCGACATCGAGGCCATCTACTCGCTCAACGCAAACATCCGCGACCTCGACGAATCGTTCGCCACCGACCGCGACATCAACCGCACCACGGTACCCGTGCACGCCTTGCTGCGCATCAAGGGCGACATCACCGAGCCCGAGCTCTCCTTCGACCTCGAGTTCCCCACCCTCACCACCGAGGCCTACCGCAAGGTGAAAAGCGTCATCAGCACCGACGACATGATGAACCGTCAAATCATCTATCTGCTCGCCCTCAACCGCTTCTACACGCCCGACTACATGAACGCCAGTTCCACCACCACCGGCAGCGAGTTCACCTCGGTGGCATCCTCCACCATTTCGTCGCAGCTTTCCTCTATGCTGGGCCAGCTTAGCGACAACTGGACCATCGCGCCCAACTTCCGCACCGACCGTGGCGACTTCAGCGACGTTGAAGTCGATGTGGCTCTCTCCAGCCAACTGCTCAACAACCGCCTCATCCTCAACGGCAACATCGGTTACCGCGATAACACTTACAACCCGCGCAACAGTAACTTCATTGGCGACTTCGACCTTGAGTATCTCCTCAACCGTCAAGGAACCATTCGCCTCAAGGCCTACAACCACTTCAACGACCAGAGCTATTACTACGTGCGCAATGCCATGACCACGCAGGGCGTGGGCATCGTCTTCAAGCGCGACTTTGACAACTTGCTCCAGTTCCGCTCACGCAAGGAAAAGAACGACACCGTCCCCGCCGCGCCGCTCGACAGCGTGCCGCAGCCTGCAGCCATCGCTTCGCCCACCACCCCTCAAAAGCAATAAAACGGCCCGAAAGCCTAACATGAAAGCTGGCGATATTCGTTTGGAGTCAGACCTGTTTCTCGCTTAAAGAACTTAGAGAAAAACGAGGGATTGGGGAAATTGAGTTGCTCAGATATTCCAAGGATGGAATTATCGCCGTATTTAAGCAACACCTTTGCTTGCTGTATTATAAAACGGTTAATCCATTGCATGGCAGTGAGTCCGCTGGCATGCTTGATGACAGCCCCAAAATGATTCGGTGTAAGACACAACTTGTCGGCGTAAAATGGAATATTACGATGGGTTCTACCATGCTCGTTTACCAGTCGAATGAAATGGTGCAAAGTGGCATATTCCCTTGATTGACCGATTTCTCGCATAACAGCCCTCATCTTATTTATCCGGCTCAATTCCATCATCATCGCCATCTGTAAGTGTTGCAACACTTCGGGCAACACCGGTTTCCTTTTTACCTCATGCCACATGAGGTTGAAATATTCGTTGATGAGCGCCCACTCTTCATCGTCAAGCGTAATATCAATTTGATTGTTAAATTCAGCGATGATAGGCAAATCGGTTGGGAAAGAACAGGCAAAAAAATCAAAATCCTCACTTCTTTCAAGTACCTCAAAAGTTGAATTTGGCAATACGATAACAGCCGAATGCTCTTCAAGATTGAAAGTTTCAAGATTAATTAAACATCGCACCCAGCCTGCCGAAACACACAACACACGACCTTCTTCCACACGATAAGGTTGGTTACGTCTAAGATTCTGTAATGCAAATCCTTGTATGCTTGTTGTGATATATAGATTATCATCTACATAGATAGCATCTTGCTCTTTTGCAAGAGTACTTATCTTTTGTAAGTTTAGATGGTCAATATTTTTTACCATAAATAATAGGGGCAAAAGACAAAGAAAATGATTTTTCACCGAAAAATCGTTGAAATGGAACATTCATCCCTTTATAAGGATAACGTCATGTTTATGCATATCGTATAAATTTGCAAAAATTTTTCCTATACATCTCAAAAAAAAATGTTTAACTTAAAATCTACAAGATGAAAGAAACAGCAAAGATCATCCGCTTAACTATGATTTGCTGCTTCGTGCTATTGGGCTTCACCAGCGCCATGGCACAAAGCGCAGCGATGATTAGGGGCAGCGTCATCGATTCATCGGGCGAAGGACTTCCTGGTGCTACCGTCAAAGTGAAAGGCAGCACCATGGGAACTGCGACCGATGTGGATGGCAAGTTTGAACTGCAGTGTGCCGCAGGCACATTGCTCGAAGTGAGTTACATCGGCTATATCACCCAAGAGGTCGCCGCCGCCAACGGAATGGTGGTAACCCTGCTTGACGACAGCGAAATGCTGAATGAAGTGGTGGTGATTGGTTACGGCTCGGTGCGTAAGAAAGATGCCACAGGTTCGCTGGCCACACTTGAAGCCGACCCCAAAATGAAAGGCGTGGCATCGACCGCCGACGATATGCTGGTGGGTAAGATTGCCGGTGTTACAGTCACAAGTGGAGGTGGTAGCGCCACTGGCGGCTCAAGCATCCGCATCCGTGGCGGCTCGTCGCTCTCGGCCAGCAACGACCCGTTAATCATTCTCGATGGCGTGTATCTCGACAACTCAGGAATTGGCGGTGTGGGCAATATGCTAAGCACCATTGACCCTAATGACATCGAGAGCTTTACTGTGCTCAAGGATGCAAGTGCCACCGCCATCTATGGTAGCCGCGCATCAAATGGTGTGATTCTTATCACCACCAAGAAAGGAAAAGCAGGTAGAATCAAAATCACTTACGATGGTAGCGTATCGGTGAGCCAAATCAAGAAAAAGATTGACGTTCTCAGTGGCAATGAATTCCAAAAACTGATTAAAAACACCTTTGCTGGTGCGAGCAATCAGGATGAAGTCTACCGCAAGTTGGGACTTGCCATTAATCCCGAGACTGGCGAATGGGAAAGCGTGAGCAACGCTAATACCGACTGGCAGAAGGAAATCTTCCGCACTGCGGTCAGTACCGAGCACAACATCAGTGCCTACGGCTCGGTGGGCACATTCATGCCCTATCGCGTTTCGATTGGTTACACCAACAACAATGGTATCCTTAAAACCGACCACATGCGCCGCTACACCGCCAGCTTGGCATTGTCACCATCATTTTTTAAAGACCATCTGAAACTGAATCTCAATGGTAAGTTGATGAATATCAAGAGCAATTTTGCCAATGGAGGAGCTGTGGGCGCCGCCATTTTCATGGATCCTACCAAACCCGTCCGCGACCCCGACAGTCCCTATCACGGCTTCTGGTCATGGGTGGGAGATGATGGCAACCTCATTAATGTGGCCACTAAAAACCCCGTTTCGATTCTCGAATGCTGGGACGACCAAGCCAAGGTGTGGAATTTCATCGGTAGTGCTCAAATCGAATATAACGCGTTCTATGTGCCCGGCTTGAAAGCCAACCTGAATCTCTCGATTGACGCGTCGAGCAGCAAGGGAACCACAACGGCCCCCTACGATGCACCCACCCACGCCACCAATCTCGGTTACAGCAATGAGTGGACCAACCACCGCACAAACAAGCAATTAGATTTCTATGCCACCTATGCCAAGGATCTTGCAAGCATCAAGAGCCACTTTGATGTAATGGCCGGTTACTCGTGGCAACACTATTTTGTGCGTAACGATTGGTACACCATCGGACAATTTGAGCGTGACGTAGACGGCAACCTCGTGCCCAAAGAAACTTCAATCAACAAGGGTGAAGGCAAAACCGAACATTATATCGTGTCTTTCTTCGGTCGTGCCAACTATAGCTACGACAACCGCTATCTTGCCACTTTCACCCTTCGTGACGACGGCTCGTCGCGTTTTGCCAAGAAACACCGTTGGGGTCTCTTCCCCTCCCTGGCACTGGCATGGCGCATCTCAGAAGAAAGCTTCTTGAAGAACCAGGACACGTTGAGCAACCTCAAGTTGCGTCTTGGCTGGGGTAAAACCGGTCAACAGGACATCAACCAGGGAGACTATCCCTACCTCGGCTCTTATTCCTATAGTATAAGCAACGCCGCCAGCTATTATCGCGGTGGAGAGTGGAGCCGTCTGCTCAAGCCCAATGCTTATAACGAAAACCTGAAATGGGAGACAACCACCACTTGGAACGTGGGTGTTGACTTTGGATTCCTCGACAACCGCATCAACGGTGCCATCGATTTCTATCACCGCAAGACCACCGACCTCATTAATGCCGAGGCCAAAGTGCCCGCAGGTGTTAACTTCGCCGAGTATGTGGTGGCCAACATTGGTTCACTCACCAACACCGGTCTCGAGCTCACAATGAACTTTGTGCCCATCCGCAACAATGACCTCACTTGGGAAATTAATACCAACCTCGCATGGAACAAGAACCGCATTGTGGAACTCTCTAACGGAGACAACAGTACCGAAATCCGCCGCTTTGGACGCACCAGCAGCGGTGACGGCTCATTCCAGCTCAAGGCTCACGCCGTGGACCACCCCGCCGGTATGTTCTATGTGTACGAGCAAGTGTACGACAGCAATGGTAAGCCGCTCGAGGGTGTGTTTGTTGACCGCAACGACGATGGTGTGGTTGACGAGAACGACCTCTATTTCTATCACAATGCCGACCCGAGTGTAACCTACGGTTTCAGCACGAAACTGCAATACAAGAATTGGGACTTCTCTATCGCTGGCCACGGCAATGTCGACAACTGGATTTACAATTCGGTGGCAAGCAATAGCGCCGAGCTTTCCAGGGCACGCCTCTTTGCCAACGCATTCCTGAGCAACCGCACCAGCTATGCATTCGACACCAACTGGCAAACCTCAAAGGTGCTGAGCGACTACTATGTGCAGAATGGCTCCTTCTTCCGCATCGACAACATCACGTTAGGATATTCGTTTGAGGACCTGTTCAGTTCACGCCTGGGTGGCCGTGTCTATGCCACAGTTCAGAATCCCTTTGTCTTCACCAAGTACAAAGGCCTTGACCCCGAAATCAGCGGTGGATTTGACGACAATTTCTATCCTCGTCCCGTCACTTATATGCTGGGATTGTCGCTTAACTTCTAATAATCGTAACATAATAATCTATCGAAACAATGAATATATTTAATAAACTATTATTAGGGTCTGGGGTCATCTTGATGGCACTTGCTTCGTGTGTCAATGATTTGGACACCAAACCATTGACGCCCACCACCATACTGCCCGATGCGGCATGGAGCGACCCCGCAGCCTATGAGCTTTACACGGCTAAGATTTATTCGGCATTCGCCATCCCCGGCAACGACGGACCCGCCTCAGGCGACATCGTGGGTGCCGACCAAGGCGAAGCCACGTTCACCCGTTCCTTCTGGAATCTCGAAGAACTCCCCACCGACGAAGCACTCGTGGCATGGAGCGATGAGGGCCTGAATGGTCTCAATTTTGTGCAGTGGAGCGCCACAAACCGCTTCATCATGCTCAACTACGACCGCCTGTGCCTTATCAACGCTTTCTGCAACGAGTTCCTGTCACAGACCACCGATGACAAACTCTCGTCACGCGGACTGAGCAGCGAGCAAATTGCCGCCGTGCACGAAAACCGTGCCGAAGTGAGAGCCTTGAGGGCATTTTCCTACTATCAACTGATGAACTTCTATGCCAACGTGCCTTTCACCGACGAGAATAGCGGCATTGGCGCCTATCTGCCCGAGCAACGCGGACGCGACTTCCTTTTCCCGTGGATTGAGGCAGAACTCAAGGATGTCATTGACGACCTTCCCGCCAAGACGACCGATAATTATGGCAAGGTAAATCGCTACGTGGCTCAAATGATGCTTGCCAATCTTTATATGAATGCCGAAGTGTTCGGTCAAGGCAATCATTACAGTGATGCCGCAACTTGTCTCGCCGACATCATCAACAATGGCGGATACATGCTGGAGCCGACCTACAAATACAACTTCCAGGCCGACAACCATCTCTCGCCCGAAATGATTTTCCCCATCATCTACGACGGCGTGTATGCACAATCCTATGGTGGCACCACCTATTTGTGCGCTGGTGCCTACGGTGATGACATGGCCCCTGGTGACAACTATGGCCTGCCACAGTACTGGAGTGGTATCCGTGCGCCTCACGACTTGAGCCAGCTCTTCGAGGATGGTGACAGCCGCGCTTTGTTCTTCACCGACAACCGCTCGCAAGAAATTCACGAGTGGAACGACTTCAAGCAAGGATATTCGGTAGTGAAATACACCAATCTCACACGCGACGGCGGCAAGGGCAGCGACAATACCTTCCCCGACACCGACTTCCCCTTCTATCGCCTTGCCGATGCCTATCTACTCTATGTGGAATGTGCCCTGAAGGGTGCAAGCGATGCCACTTCGGCCAACGCCATCACTTATTATAACAGGGTACAAGAACGAGCCTTTGGCAACACGACCCACAACATTAGCTCGCTGAGCGAAATCAGCCTTGACGACTTGCTCGATGAGCGCGCGCGCGAGCTTTATTGGGAAGGCCACCGCCGCACCGACCTTATCCGCTTCAACCGCTTTATCGACAACAAGGTGTGGTCGTGGAAGAACGGAGCATTTGCCGGTACACAGCGCATCGACAGCAAGTATTTGCTATATCCGTTACCATCGACCGACCTTTCGTCGAACAGCAATCTCACTCAAAACGAAGGCTACTAATTTTTCACCTTTAAACAACTGAAAAATGAAGAAATTTAATATATTTTCATTACTGGCAGTGATGGTTCTTGCGGCGATGACATCGTGCTCGCCCGACGATATGCCGCAAATAACGAAACTTGTGCCGCCCGAGCTTAACGAGCTCGCCACTCCGGCTATTGACGGAACTTCCACTGTCTATACGTTCAACTGGGACGCCGCCAAATTCTACATGGACGGTAACAGCCAGTCGACAAGTGTGGGTTCCTATGAATATCAGGGCATCCAATACACCCTGCAAGGTGACTTGGCAGGCAACGAGTTTGCCAACCCGGTGACTTTTGGCTCTACCGTGGGCAAGAACTATCTCGCTATTGCCTATGAAGACATCGCCAAGGTCATGATGCAAAACTTCGGCATGGAACGCAGCTTTGACGAGACTTCGGATGCCGATCTGGAGTTCCGCTTGCTTGCCACATACGGCAGTAACGAGAGTACAAGTGTGCTCTCTAACGTGATTGCCGTACCCTTCACGCTCACCACTATTCCTCCCGTGACCGGAGACAAGGGCAAATTCTACATCTGCGATTTGGCCGGATGGGGTGATGTCGCGCTCTATGCATGGCCCGAAGGCGGTTCTATGCCTGGCTGGCCCGGATTGCTCTCAACCGGAACGACAAGCAAGAACGGCAAGACTTACTACGAGTTCACATTGAGTGATGAGTATTATGGAGCCGCACTCAATTATATCGCCAACAACAATAACGGCGGCCAGCAAATCGACCTCATGAGCGACTTCACCATGGGTGAAGAAGATGTCTATGTGACGGTCTTCATCAATGAATTTGGCGAGCTGGCTTACCAGATTGACGAAGATCCCGCACCAAAGCTGTTTGTTAATTCGGCCCTTGGCTGGAGCGACTACAGTATGTATGTGTGGGCTGGTAGTGGCGATGTGGAAGCCGGATGGCCCGGTGTGCACTACACTACGGTCATCACCATTAACGGCGAGACCTGGTATGAATTTGACATGCCGCGCGCCTACTCCAAGACCGCATCGACCAACTGGATTATCAACGACAATGGCGGTGGAAGCCAGTGTGACCTGATGCAAGGTTACACGTTCGACCACGACACATTCGTGCGCATTGCCGCCGATGGTTCCTTCACGCTGAGCAATGGACCAGTGCTTAACGATGAAAACCAGTTCACCGTTTATGCCAGCATCGATGACAGCGGATGGACAAGTCTGTCGTTCTATGTGTGGGGCGACCTGGGCGAATTGTGTGGCGGATGGCCCGGAGTGGCAGCAAGCGGCCCGTTCACCATTAATGGCACAAGCTACTACTACCACACTTTCACGGCCAATGTGCCCGTCAACGTGATTCCTAACAATAGCGGTGCCGGTAGCCAATCACCCGATATCAATGGCAACTCCGATATTATCATCAAGATTGCATCCGACAACAGCTACGAAGTTGTTAAGACATTCTAAATAAAAAATCTGCTTCATTGTGCCGTGGGGGCAAAATGCCTCTGCAACAGGATGCCCCACGGCACTTTATCTAAACTAACCAAAATAAATCATGACAAAGAAATTTTTATTGTTTACTCTTGCTCTCGCCACATGCTTGGCATTCGTTGCCTGTGGTGGTGATGACGAGCCTTCATCGGGAGGCTCTGGCTCAGGTAGCTCCGGTTCGGGTGGTTCTGGCTCGGGAGGTGGTAACACAAGTGTCAACATCACGATTGACAACACCACACCCGTAAGTTCAAAGAACCGCATTATTTATGAGATGAACGTGGGTGCGTTCACCACCGCAGGTACGCTTAAAGCGGCTCAAGACAAACTGGGCGACCTCAAGACCCTGGGCGTCGACATTGTGTGGCTCATGCCCATCTATCCGCGCGGCGGCGGCATCAACAGCCCTTATGCAGCTACCGATTTCAAGGCGGTTAATCCCAGCTATGGCACAATTGCCGACCTTAAGAATTTTGTGGCAAAGGCCCACACTTTGAATATGGAAGTGTGGCTCGACTGGGTGCCTAACCACACGGCCACCAATGCCAAGTGGATTAGCGAGCATCCAGAGTATTACACCAGGAATGGTGGCGCATTTGTCCATCCCAATGGATATGGCGACGTCTATCAACTCGACTACAACAGCGCTGCGTTGCGCAATGCGATGAACGATTGTCTCAAGTTCTGGATTGACCAGGCCGATGTGGACGGTTACCGATGCGATTTCGTGTCGAGCAAAGCCATCCCCACCAGCTACTGGCAAGACGCTATTCCTCTCATCAAAAACTACAAGAGCGGCAAAACCATCTCCTTCCTCGCCGAGGCCGATGTCGTCCAGGGCGAGACCCGTCTTGCCAACGTAGGATTTGACTACGATTACGCTTGGAATTTCCAAGGTGGCCAACTTGCCGGTTTCGGTCCCAATGGCACCAGCGGTGAAACGATGCGCTCGCGCTGCGAGGCCTTTGTTAACGTGAGCAAAAATGCCCACCTGGGGCGCATGGTATATCTCACCAACCACGACGTGAGCTATAACGATGGCGGCAAAAACCTTATCACCCTCTACGGTGCTAATCGCCATGCGCTTACCGTTCTCGAGTTCACGATTTATGGAATGCCGTTGCTCTACAACGGCCAGGAAATAGGCACTGCACAAACGCTTAACTACTTCACCGACGAGAAAGTGAATTGGAGCAGCGTCGATAACAAGATGAAGAATACGATCCGCACCCTGGCCGCGCTGCGGCACACTCAAGCTGCCCTTGCCGACAATGTGGAGCCTTATTTCCACTCGAGCGACAATGCCGGCGTCCTTGCCTACACCAAGACCAGCGGTTCATCGCGCGTGCTTGTGGTGATTAACTTCAGTGCATCTGACGTGACCGTGAAGCTCAATGGTGTCTCGGCAGGCAACTATGCCAAATGGCTCTCAAGCAAAGATATCTCGGCGGGAGTGGCCTCAAAAGCCGAAGTTGTATCAATGACCTCCACGCCTGCCATCACGCTCGATGCAAAAGGCTATGCGGTCTATGTAAAGCAATAATTTATACTATCTTGAAATCTCTTTAATTATTCACCATCTAAATTAATCCATTTTTTTATGAAAAAGATTTTACTTTCTTCAATGATCATGGTGCTTGCCTTCATGACCGGCAATGCACAAAATAGGTTTGACGTCAATCGCGACGGCGTAGTCAACGGCTCCGACGTGACAGCCCTTTACAAGCATCTCCTCGGTGAGGACGAGCCCGACCCCACTCCCGCCGAGCGTGGTCTCTACATCTGCAACCAAGCTGGTTGGGATGCAGTGGCTCTCTACGCATGGCCCGAGAATGAGGTGTTGCCCGGTTGGCCCGGCATCACCCCCAGCGGCACTGTTGAGAAATATGACAAGACTTATTATAAGTTTGACATGAATGACAACTATTTCGGCACGCCGCTCAACTTCATCGCCAACAACAACGACAATGGTCAACAAGTCGACCTCATGAGCGAATATACGCTGGGCGATGAACCCGTTTATGTCGTTGTGTATCAATGCAAGACTGGCGCTATCGCTTATCGCATCGACGATGGCCAACCATTCGTTGAGCCCGATCCCGAAGAGGGTTACACCGTCTATGTCAACAGCGCTCTTGGTTGGGATGCTTACGCTATGTATGTGTGGTCAAACACTGCCGGTGGCAATGTGGAGGCAGGCTGGCCCGGTGTGAGGCCCGCTGAAACCAAGACCATCAACGGCAAGCAGTGGATTGTCTTCAAGATGACAAAAGCCTACTCGAGCTACAACGACACCAACTGGATTATCAACAACAACGGCGGCGGTAGCCAATTTGACTTGATGTCAAACTATGATTTCCAAGCCGATGTTTACGTCACCGTGGCTGCCGATGGCACTTTCACGATTAGCAGCTCAGCCAATTAATTCATCAACACGGAAAGTTAGATTTGGTTAGTGAATTTCCCCGCCAGGAGCTCTGTTCTCCTGACGGGGATTTCTTTGCTTTCACTACATCTGAATGAATACCCTAAAAGAGCCTGCAGCTGGAAAAGGATATACCGCAAAGGAAAGGAGAAGTTCCTGGGTGGGAGCTTCTCCTTTCTTGCGTTATTTCTCATGAGCGGTGAGTTTCACCACGGTATGACTAAGGTTAAGTTAAGCAATCCAAAAACACATTTAAATTTAAAACTATTACAAATGAAACAAATTTTATATCATCAAAAACAGGTTGGGGCTCTCCTCAACGAGTTTGGTGAGCGAGGTATAGATGCAGCTGGCAAGGCCCACGAAGATGATGCCTGCCACACAAGCAAATTGCAGGGACGCAGCTCCGCTAATGCTCTGCCGCGCCCCCACTTATTAATTCCTCATTCCTATTTCCTCATTCCTAATTAAATCTGTTCCTCATTAAGCATGATGTTAACTCAAGATTCGTCAATCGTTAATCACAACTTACTGCCTAAGCAGTAAGTTGTATAACGCCGTAACGTCGGCGCCGTTCACCACGCCATCGCCGTTGAGGTCGATACGGTCAATTATACACCGATAACGCAGCAAGGAAGACTTGGGACCAATCAAATAGTCGTAGAGCGTTGTCACGTCGGTGCCATTTGCAATGAAGTCGCCATTCATGTCGCCATCTTCCCAACGGGTTATCATATCGGAATTCTCATAAAGAATCTCATCGCCTACGCGGCACTCTCGGAGCCAACCGAACAATCCCGCCATTTGGTCGTTCCATGGATGCTTCTCAAATGGAGTGTGACCCAAAACACATCCAATGGTTTCAACCCATGTAAAAGAGGGCACATCCATGTCAGGTGAAATGTGACCGTCAATGTCGTTGGCAAGAAGGCCGTTGAAAGGAAAGCCATCCGCAGGAGTGAGAGTTTTCACTATCTCAAAACGCTCGGTGCGCGTTGGGTCATCTTCAAAGCCGCCTAACGTGACGATGTCGCCAGGCTTGGAGGCGAAATCGTAGAGCATGATGGGCTCTTGAGACCCGTTAGGATAATAGAACACTTGGCGGTTGTATTCGAAGATTGGATACACTAACGAAACCGTCTCCACATCGGTTTCGAGATTGAACGCACGCAGCATAACTTTCTTGCAGGCCTGTCCGGCCACCACAGTATCGCCCTCAATGAAGTATTCTTTTATCTCAAGGGGCCACCATACCATATTCTCAACGACCCAGGATTTTCCATCCTCGACAAAAGGACGATAAGAATCGCTCTGAGCCTTAAGTTGACCGCTGACAAGCGAAACAACAAATAAAACAAACAATAATCTTAATGTCTTCATATCCGTTCTCGTTTTAAAGGTCCTTTATTTAATCTTTCCAAATTTGTGTCATATTTGAAGAAAACTTTATAAAATTAAATGCGGTTTCGAATCATATCCGCAAAATTACAATATTTATTTAATAATTTTATCACCCCCCCAATTTTAATAAAATTTAACATTTAGAGACACATAAACTGATGGTTGACTAATCCATTACTAAATGAGAATGAGAATTGGAAAGGAGAAGTTCCAGGGTGGGAACTTCTCCTTTCTTGCGTTATTTTTCACGTGGCAGTAGGTGTTCCTACGGCCTTCATTAAGGTTAAGTTAAGCAATCCAAAAACACATTTAAATTTAAAACTATTACAAATGAAACAAATTTTATATCATCAAAAACAGGTTGGGGCTCTCCTCGACGAGCTTGGTGAGCGAGGTGTAGATGCAGCTGGCAAGACCCACGAAGATGATGCCTGCCACACAAATCACCATGGCCAAACGCTCGGTCCAGTGGCTACGGAAGCGGTCGATGGCGCACTCTTCCTGACGGATGAACATGGCCTTGACCACAAGCAGGTAGTAGTAGAGCGAGATGATGGTGTTGACCAATGCGATGAACACCAACACATAAATGGCCACGCTGCCCGTACTCGCCGCTCCCACGAAGATGAAGAACTTGCTGAAGAAGCCAGCGAAGGGCGGGATGCCACCCAACGAGAACATGGCGAGCATCATAGTGAACGCCAGCCACGGGTTGGTCTTGAACAGGCCGTTGTAGTCGTCGATGGTGACCTTGCCGCAGTGGTTCTCAATGGCCATCACCACTCCGAAGGCGGCGAGATTCGAGAAGATATAGACAAGGATGTAATACATCATGCTGGCCATGCCCACCTCGTTGGCGGCGATGACACCCAGCATGACGTAGCCGGCTTGCGAGACGCTCGAGAACGCGAGGAAGCGCTTAAGGTTGCGCTGACGCATCGCGAACAGGTTACCCACAGTGATGGTGAGCACGATGAGCGCATAAAGCATCCACTGCCACACCTCTTGATAAAGCGAGCCAAAAACCTGCACGAGAATCACCATGAAAGCGAAAGCGGCCGAGCCCTTAGAGATAACGCTCAGGTAGCTAGTGACAGCAGTGGGCGCACCCTGATAGACATCGGCGGTCCACAGGTGGAAGGGAACAAGCGAAATCTTGAATCCCACACCAGCCATGACGAAGGCCAATGCCACGATGAGCATCCAGTTAACACCACCAGTTGCCGTCACGCCAAACGAGAGGTTGCTGAAATAAAGTGTGCCGCATGCGCCATAAACGAGCGAGAGGCCCATCAGCAGAATGGCCGACGAGAACACGGCGGTCATGACATACTTGGCGGCAGCCTCACGCGACTCGTAGTAACGCTTCTCGAAGGCGGCGAGGGCAGCCAGCGGCAGCGACGCCGTCTCAAGACCGATGACGAACAAGAGGAAGTGACGTGCCGACACCATGAGGAACATGCCCAGCAAGGTGAGCAGAATGAGCTCATAGAACTCGCCGCGGCGCACGCTCACGAAGTCGTCGTTGGTCCACTTGACGCTTTGCAACAGCACGATAAAGACACCTATGTTGAGGATGTTCTTCATGGCCCACGTAGCATTGTTGGCCTCGAACATATCCCCGAAACACTTGCCCATCGACGGGGGCAGGAACGCCCAAGTCATATACACGCCGAAGAGCACCACTGTCACCAGTGGCAGCGCGCGCTGCGTGGTGCGTGGCATGAAGGTGTCGTAGAGAAACACGAGCAGGAAAACGGCCAGGAGGCCTATTTCTTGCGGCATCATTAAAAATTGCGAATAATCCATATAATGTGGTGTATCTTAATTGTCAATACTGAGAATTATTGTCACTGTGCTGACACGTATCGCATTCCGCCCAGGGCTGCCACGATGGGGTCGAAACTGGCGCGGATAATGTCGGAGAAGAAGTTGGGGAAGCAACCGATGGCCACCACAGCGAGAATCAACGTCGCCGTCGAGAGGCGCTCCTCCCAGGTGGCATCGGTGAGCGTGCGGTGGTGCTCATCCTGCACCACGCCAAAGAGCAACTTGGCCACCACGCGCAGGATATAGACTGCGGTGATAACGATGGAGCAAGTAGCCGCCACGGTGAGCACACGGTGGAACATGTCGGGATGTTGGAACGAGCCGAAGAAGATGGTCATCTCGGCAGCGAAACCGCTCAAGCCCGGCAAGCCCAGCGAGGCGAGGCCGGCAATGACATATCCCACGCCCAGATAAGGCATGATGTGCATCAAGCCGCCCATCTCACGAATGTCGCGCGTGTGGGTGCGACCATAAATCATACCGATGAGGGCAAAGAAGAGTGCCGTCATCAAGCCGTGCGAAAGCATTTGCAGCACGGCACCGGTCATGGCCGTGTGGTTGAACATCAATATTGCGAACAACACCATGCCGCAGTGACTCACCGAGGAGTAGGCGTTGATATATTTCAGGTCGGTCTGCACACAAGCACTGAAAGCGCCATACACGATGCTGATGCCCGTAAGCAGCAGGAATATCCACCCTATCGACTGGGCGGCGGCCGGCATCAAGTAGATGGCGATGCGGAAACAACCGTAGCCTCCCAGCTTCATCAGCACGCCAGCGTGCAACATCGACACCGCGGTGGGCGCCGAGGCATGGCCGTCGGGCGACCAAGTGTGGAACGGGAACATGGCTCCCAGCACGCCAAAGCCGATGAAAGTCAGCGGGAAGAGCCACATCTGCCAGCTCTCGGGAATAGCGTTATTCTTTGCGATTTCGAGGATATTCATTGTGAATTGGCCATCGGCACTGCTGTGGAAATAAATGCCGATGATGCCCAGCATGAGGAAAGCCGAACCACCCATAAGCATGAGCGTGAGCTTCATGGCGCTGTAGTTCTTGTTACCACTGCCCCACACACCAATCAAGAGGTACATGGGGATAAGGGCCACCTCATAGAACATGAACATCGTGAACAGGTCGATGGAGATGAAGAAGCCGAACACACCCGTCGAGAGGAGGAAGAACCACAGGAAGAACTGCTTGGGAAGCGGGTTCATCTTCCACGAGGCGAAGACGCCGGCAAAGACGATGAAAGCGCTCAGCAGTATCATCACCCCGCTCACACCATCGACACCAAGGGCCAACTTCACGTTGAGCGGTTCATACCACATCCACGAACCGGTGAGAATCATTTCGGCATTGTTGCCCGCGCCGCGTTCGCGCAGGAAAATCACCACCAGCCAAATGGCCAAAGCCATGAGCGCAGAGGCACCGGCGACGGCGACGGCCCTAATGGCCTTGATGCCCTTGTTCGATGTCAGGGCCAGCCCACCCAGCGTAAGCAGGGGGACGATAACGAAATAAATGAGTATGTTAGAAAATATTTCCATAATAGTCTTTTACATTTAATTCATCATTAGGCACATTAGTTAAATCATCAATATCACTACACCCGTTACGGCAGCCAGCAGCAGCGCACCCAGCAGGTAAACAAAGACGTAGCTTTGTGCGTTACCGCCCTGCACGCGGCGGATGGCAAACGAGGCATTGCCCGTCAAGTCTGCCAGTTTGTTGAAGAAACCGTCGATGAAAATGCGGTCAAACCAAGCGATGGGCTTGCAAATGCCTTGGAAAATAATCTTGTGGGTGATGAACTGATAAAGCTCGTCCATGTAGAAGCGGCGGTAGGCAGCCTCCCACAAGCCGCTCATGGCATTCTTCATGCGCTCGGGCTTGGGATTCTCCTTGAAATAGAGCCATGTGGCCAGAGCGATGCCCACGAGGGCGATGCCCACACTGGAACCTGCCACGGTCCAATTCATGTGGGTTTCCAGCACTTCACCGTTATAGGTCACGAACTTGCCGAAAGGCAAGAAACCGGCGACGCACGAAATGGAGGCGAGGATGATAAGCGGGAGCGTCATCGTCCAGGGCTGGTCGCTGGGCTCGTGCTCGGTGTGCACCTCGTGTTTCTTCCAGAAGAAGATGAGGTAGTATATGCGGAACATATAGAATGCCGTCATGCCGGCCACCATGCTCATCCACAAGCCCCAACCGAGGCCACGCTCGTAGCAGGCCACTAAGATTTCGTCCTTGCTGAAGAAGCCGGCGAAAGGCGGAATACCCGCAATGGCCAAGCAGCCGATGAGGAAAGCGATGGAGGTAATGGGCATGAACTTGTGCAAGCCGTGCATCTTGTCGTTCTCGTTGCTGTGGACCGCATGGATAATAGCGCCGGCGCAAAGGAACAGCAAGGCCTTGAACATGGCGTGGGTGAACAGGTGGAACATCGAGGCCATGTAACCCAAACCGGCCTCATGACCTCCCACTAGCTGACCGCCGTCGGCGCTCACGGCCAGCGACGTCATCATGAAGGCAATCTGCGAAATCGTCGAGAAGGCCAGTGCGCGCTTTATATCGCTCTGCACACACGCCACGGCAGCGGCATAGAAGGCGGTGAAAGCGCCTACCACGGCCACTACGTTCATGGCCATTGGTGCCAACACATAGAGCGGGAACATGCGGGCAATCAAGAAAACACCGGCAACCACCATCGTGGCGGCGTGGATGAGGGCCGACACGGGCGTCGGGCCTTCCATGGCGTCGGGCAGCCAGATGTGCAACGGGTACATGGCACTCTTACCGGCACCGCCGATGAAGATGAACACCAGCGCCCACCCCACGGCAGGAATACCCAAGAAGGTAAGGCCGTCCATCGTGCCTGCGGCGCGCTGCGAAGCGGCCATGTCACCCAGTCCCACGAGCTCCTTGAAGTCGAAGGTGCCCGTTGAGAAAGTGAGTATCATGATACCCAGCAAGAAGAACAGGTCGGCAAGACGAGTGACGATAAACGCCTTCTTGTTGGCATGGTTGGCCGCCGGCAAGCTATAATAGAAGCCGATGAGCAGGTAGGACGAGAGTCCCACCATCTCAAAGAAGATGAACATTTGGAAAATATTGGTGGCCACCACCAAGCCCAGCATCGAGAAAGTGAACAGCGCCAGGAACGAATAATAGCGCTGGAAACCTTTCTCGGCATGGCCGTGATGGTCACACATGTAGCCCAAGCTATAAAGGTGCACCATGAGCGACACGGTGGAAATCACCACCAGCATCATGGCCGAGATGGGGTCGATGAGCACGCCCATGCGGGCCACAAGCTTGGGCGTGAAGTTAAGCCAGTCTACTTCGGCAGAGATTTGCTCGTGGCCCGGGTGGTGCATGAAATAGTCGATGGCCACCCAGTAGGCCAGCACGGTAGTGATAAGCATGCCCACCACGCCAATGACGCCCGCCGTCTTGCGGGGCATCTTCACGCCCGCCAGTCCCAGGAAGAGGAACATGACGAAAGGCAGGACGAGCACTAATACTGTATTGGTAATCATAATGCTTTAGTTGAATGTCGTATTGAGTTACCGCACGAGGCGCGGATTAGAATTTGAGCTTGTTGATTTGGTTAATATCCACGTTCTTGGCAATGCGGTACACATTGATGATAATGGCGATGGCCACGGCGGTCTCGGCGGCCGCGATGGCGATGGCGAAGAGCGAGAACATCATACCCTCGAGCTTACCGGGATAGAGGAAACGGTTGAACAGGGCAAAATTGATGTCGACAGCGTTCAGCATGAGCTCGAGCGAAATGAGCATGGCAATCATGTTCTTGCGCGTCAAGAAACCGTAAATGCCGCAGCCAAACATGATGAGGCTGGGAATGAGATACATGAGAAGGGTAAGTTCCATAATTCTTTTCTCCTTTCAGGGTTTAACGACGGCGAGCAATTACCACACCGGCTATGATACATGCAAGTAACAACACACTCAAGGCCTCGAAAGGCAACAGATAGCCGTCGCTGCCCGTGCTGAGCATTGACATGCCCAACTTGCCCATAGGCACATCAGTGCCACCGCCCAGCGTCTTAAAGCAGAAGCGGCCGAAACTGAACAGCGCCACACCACACAGGACCACACAGGCCACGGCGGCGAGAATCCCTTGCGCCTTCTTGTGGCTGGTGATGGGCTCGGCGTTGTGTCCAGGTTTGTGGGTGAGCAGGATTGCGAAGACAAACAGCACTACCACACCACCGGCATACACCGCGATTTGCGTGGTGCCGAGGAACTGGTAGTCCAATTGGAAATAGATACCTGCGGTGGCCAGCAGCACAAAGAGCAGATAGGTGGCCGCGCGCAATATTTTCTTGGTTGTCACCGCCATAACCGAGAACACGATTATTGAGAGGGCGATGATAACATACATAATTATATTACCTAGTGATTCCATAATTGCTTATTGGTCTTTTTCTTCGTTTTCTTCCTTGGGTACTGCAACCTCTTTCTTGTCGGCATCAACGGCGGGAGCCGGTGCTTCAGCGGGCTTGGGGGCCGGAGCAGGCTCAGCGGCGGGCTTAGGCTCAGCGGCGGGCTTAGGCTCAACGGCGGGCTTGGGAGCCGTGGGAGCAGGTTTGGGCTCAGGAGCGGGTTTCTCTTTCTCGGGCAAGTAGTTGAGCTGCTTGACGAGCGCGTCGCGCTCAAACACGTCCTGCTCAAAGTCGTTACTGAACTCGATAGCGTGGAAGGGACACGAGGTGACGCACAGGTCACAGAACGTGCAGCTTCCCAAGTCGTACATATACTTGTCAAGCTTCATTTTTTTCTTGCAGTTGGGCATATCAACCGAGCGCGTGGTGATGGTGATGGTGCCGTTGGGACAGTTGCGCTCGCAGGTGCGGCACGCGGTGCACTTGTGGTAGCCCTCGTCGTCATAGACAAACTGTAGCGTGCCACGGAAGCGGTCGGCAATCTGCAACGTGGCGCGGTTCTCGGGATATTGCTCGGTCACCTTCTTGGTGAAGAGCTCTTTCCCGGTCACCTGCATGCCCTTGAGCAGACTGTGGACCCCTCTGAAAATTGAAGAGAAATACTCCTTGATATTCATTATTCTGTTGTTTTGCTGTTAAGTGCTGTTGAATGATTGTCAATACTTGTTTCTGCCTATCGCTCCACCTGGCCGCCCAAGATGTCGAGCAACTCGGTGGTGATGCTCTGCTGGCGCAACTTATTATACTCGAGGTTGAGTTCGTCGAGCAGCTCGGCGGCATTGTCGCTCGCCGTCTGCATGGCCATCACGCGCGAGGCTTGCTCGCTGGCGGTGCTCTCGGTGAAGATGTCCTGCATGGTGGCCCGCAGGTGAAGCGGCAGCACGCTATTGAAGATGGTGTTGGCGTCGGGCTCGAAGAGGCAGGGCTCGCACGGGTTCTTCACCGTGGCTGCCGCCTCGCTCAAGGCCTGCGGCGAGATGGGGAGCAATTGCTCCACGCTGAGGCGTTGCCTACTCGAAGAGACATAGTGCATATACACCACCTTGACGGCATCGACCTCGTGGTCAACGAAACGCTGGCGCAACAACTCGGTGAAGTCGTGCAACTGGTCACCGTTGCTACGCGTGTCGATGGGCGTTTCCTGCACCGTCACGGTTTTGCTGGCGAGCTTAGCCACAGCCTTGCGCATCTTCTTTCCCACGGGATAGATGTCGATGCGAAGCTGCTTGCCGTGGGCGGCACAAGCTTCATCAACAATGGTGGTTAGCTGCTTGAAGATGTTCATGTTGAAGGCTCCGCACAAGCCGTCGTCACTGCCCATGACCACAATGGCCAAACGCGCGACCTCACGCTCTTCGAGTAGCGGCGACGAGAACTCCACGTCGGTTCCCAGCAAGTGTGCCAGCAAGCCGTGCACCATATTGCGGTAAGGCAAAAGGCGTTGCACCTGGGCGACGGCTTTGACCATCTTGGCCGAAGATATCATCTTCATGGCGCTGGTGGTTTTCTGGGTGGAGGCCACCGAGCCAATGCGTCCCTTTAACTCGCGAAGTGTTGACATAAATTATTTGTTCGTTTCGTTCGTTTTTTTGCAGGATTAAGCACTGTATTTACCGGCAATCTCGGCGGCCGCGTTCTTGAGCTTGGCCATCACGTCGTCGTCAATTTTTCCTGCCGCAAGCACGTCGAGCACGTCGGTCTGGTGCTTGGCATGGAGATACTGCAAGAATAGCTTCTCAAACTCGGCTACACGGTCGAGGGGCACCTTCTCGAGCAGGCCGTTCACACCGCAATAGATGATGGCCACCTGGTCTTCAACAGCCACCGGCTGATATTGCGGCTGGACGAGCAGTCGCTCGTTCTTGCGGCCCGTATCAATGGTGCGTGCGGTCACCGGGTCGATATCGCCACCAAACTTGGTGAACGATTCGAGCTCGCGGAACTGCGCCTGGGCAATCTTGAGCGTACCGGCCACCTTCTTCATGCACTTGATTTGGGCGTTACCACCCACACGCGACACCGAGATACCCACATTCACGGCCGGACGGATACCGTTGTTGAACAAACCCGTCTCGAGGTAAATCTGGCCGTCGGTAATCGAAATCACGTTGGTGGGGATATAGGCGCTCACGTCGCCGGCCTGCGTCTCGATGATGGGAAGGGCGGTGAGCGAACCACCGCCTTTCACGCGGTCCTTGAGCACGGCGGGCAGGTCGTTCATGGCCTCGGCCACCTTTTGGTTCTCATTTATCTTGGCGGCACGCTCGAGCAAACGGCTGTGCAGATAGAAGATATCGCCGGGATAAGCCTCGCGGCCACTGGGGCGCTTGAGGATGAGCGAAATCTCGCGGTAGGCCACAGCCTGCTTCGACAAGTCGTCATAGACGACGAGCGCATCGCGGCCCGTGTCGCGGAAATACTCGCCAATGGCGGCACCGGCAAAGGGCGCATAGTAACGCATCGAAGCCGAGTCGGCTGCGGTGGCGGCGATGACCACGCTATAGGGCATGGCACCATATTGGGTGAGCTTATTGACGAGCGCAGCCACGGTCGAAGCCTTCTGTCCAATGGCGACATAGATGCAATAGACCGGTTTACCGGCCTCGTAGCCCGCCTGTTGGTTGATGATGGTGTCAACGGCGATGGCTGTTTTACCAATCTGGCGGTCACCGATAATAAGCTCGCGCTGCCCACGTCCAATGGGAATCATCGAGTCGATGGCCTTGAGGCCCGTCTGTAACGGTTGGTTCACAGGCTGGCGGAAAATGACACCAGGAGCCTTGCGCTCCAACGGCAGGCGCACGAGATCGCCTTCGATGGGTCCACGGCCGTCGATGGGCTCGCCCAGCACGTTGATGACGCGTCACAGCAGTCCCTCGCCCACGGGAATTGAGGCGATTTCGCCTGTGCGGCGCACCTTCATTCCCTCGGCAACGCTGTCGACGTTATCCATAAGAATCACGCCCACGTTGCTTTCCTCGAGGTTCATGGCCACGCCAGTAACGCCGTTCTCAAACTCCACGAGTTCGTTGGCCTCCACGTTGTCGAGGCCATAGACATGCGCCACGCCGTCGCCCACCTCAAGCACGGTTCCCACTTCTTCAAAGGCTACCGTCTGCTGGAGGTTGCTGAGCTGTTGTTTCAGTATGTCGGATATTTCACTTGGGTTAATCATCTCACTATTGTTAACTTAGGAGTTTTAATCGCAATTTATCAATTTGGGTTTTCACCGACGCGTCAAGTTCCTTGTCGTCGATATTGACCACAAAACCGCCAATGAGCGCGGGATTGACCGCAGTGCTCAGTTCCAACTGCTTGTCGCCGAGCTTATGCGACACCATGGCCACAATCTTGTCGACCTCGCTCTGGGGTAGGCTGGCGGCGGTGACCACCTCGACACGCGCGATGCCGTAGCTCTCGCGGTAGAGTTTGAGGAAGGCCCGCGCAATGGCGCGCAAGAAGTCCTCACGCTTTTTCTCCACCACCAAGCGCATGAACTTCGCCGATGAGCCGTCAGGTGCGGCGCTGGCGGCGCTGCACAGCAGCGACATCTTCTCGTCGATGGGCAGGAAAGGGTTGCCCACAGCCTTTTTGAGCTGCGAGGCCTCCTGGTAGCTGCGGTCGAGGGCTTTCATTTCGCCATAGACACGCTGCTCGTCGCCATTCTCGAGTGCGAGCTTGTAGAGGGCGCGCGCATATCGGTTAGGAATCAGTCCGTCATTCATCGGGTCAAGGGGCTATCAGTTGTAATTCTCCACTTCGTTGAGCAATTTGTCGACGAGCTCGCGCTGCGCCTTGTCGTCGGCCATGCGCTCGCGCACCACCTGTTCGGCGATTTGCAACGCGTAGGCACCCACTTCCTGGCGCAACTGGTGCTCGCTTTCCTTGCGGGCTTGCTCAATGGAAACTTGCGCGGCCTCGGTGACCTTGCGGGCCTCGACGGCGGCTTGCTCCTTGGCCTCCTCGATGATTTGGGTCTTCATCTTGGCGGCGTCGCGCAATATGTCGGCCTGTTGTTTCTGGGCTTCGGCCACCAGCTTGTCGGCCTCGGCGCGGGCGTTGTCGAGTTTCGACTTCGCCTCCTGCGCATAAGCCACACCCTTGTCAATCAAGTCGGCACGGTCTTCCATGCCCTTAATGATGACGGGCCAGACAAACTTGGCGAGGATGAAATAGAGCAGCGCAAAGGCCACAAACATCCAAAACACCAGGCCAAATTCAGGCTGAAATAGTTCCATTTACTCTCTGTAAGTTGAATGTGTGAATAATGGGGACACTACCGAATTACACAAACAGGGCGAGCAGGCACACGATAAGGGCGATAAGGGCCACACCTTCGATAAGAGCGGCAATCACAATCATGTTGCTGCGGATGTCGCCGGTCGATTCGGGCTGGCGGGCGATGGATTCCATTGCCGAGCCACCGATGCGGCCAATACCAATACCTGCAGCAATAGCTGCGATACCAGCGCCGATGCAGGCGCCCAATTTTGCTGCGAGTCCAGCGTTAGCACTCACCAAGTCGACTGCTGCGTCGGCTGCTTGGGCCAAAATAGCTAAAATTGTTGATAACATAATCTTTTACTTTTTAAATTGTTTATAGTTTTGTTATTTATTTCTCTAATTAAAAATCATTTAGGCTTCGGCGATCTCCTCATGCTTTTCCTCGTGGAGGTGTGCCATATTAATGAAGATGGTGCTCAGGAGGGTGAACACATACGCCTGGATAAAGCTGATAAGCGTATCGAGCACCAGCATGAACAACGCCAGCGCCACGCTCACCACCGAGGTGCCAATGCCCACTCCCAACGAGAATTTCTCGGTAAAGATGAAGGTAAGCAGGATGAGCACGATGACCACCATGTGGCCGCCCAGCATATTGGCAAAGAGACGGACCATGAGGGCCAAGGGTTTGGTGAAAATTCCCAAGAACTCGATGATGGGCATCATGGGCACGGGGCACTTGAGCGCCACGGGCACGTCGGGCCAGAAGATGTCTTTCCAGTAATGCTTGGTACCCGTAAGGTTGGTGATGGCGAAAGTGATGAGCGCCAGCACCATGGTCACAGCCAAGTTACCGGTGAGGTTGGCACCGCCTGGGAAAATTACGATAAGGCCCAACAGGTTCATGGTGAGGATGAAGAAGAAGGCCGTCAACAGGTAAGGGGCATATTTCTTCGCATCGCGACCCATGATGGGGCGTATCGTGTCAGTATAAACGAAATCCACAATCAGCTCGAGGAAGGCTGTGCCCTTGCGCGGCGCCTTCATACCATAGCGACGATACCACTTCCTCACGCTGAACATCATCAGCACCACCAGCAGGGCCGCAATCATGATGCCGGCCACATTTTTGGTGATGGAGAAGTCCCAGGGGCGATATCCGTCGGCCGTACCGTCGTCCTGCACCACCTTACCCTTGTGGGCGCCCTCGGCGGCAATCTTGAAACCTTCGTAGGTCTCGCCGCCGGTGATGCGGCTCGAGAGGAAAGCGTGCCAGCCACCGTCCTTGTCGCGCACGATGATGGGCAACGGGATGCGGCGCCCATGGTTGAAGGGCACCTCCCATCCGTAGGCGTCGCCGAGGTGCTCAAAGATAATTTCCTTGGCGTTCACCTCGTGGTTCGCCTCGTCCTTGTGATGGCGGGCATTCTCGATGAATCCCCAAGCCATGAGCGCGGCGAGAACCAGGACGACTATCGTTGTAATAACTTTTTTCATGCGAAAAGGGTTATCTCGTTTTTTCAATATAGACACACGTTCACCATGTTATTCTTCACGTCGGCCACGCCGCCGGCGATTTCACGCTCCACGACCTCCTCGCCCTGGCGGTAGCTCATAGTACCGGGCACGAGCGCCGAGATGAGCGCGGCATGATTTTGCAGCACCTGGAACGAGCCGAGCGCGCCGGGCAGCGTCACCTGGTCCACCTCGCCTTCAAACTCGATTTTCTCGGCCGAAATGATTTTGAGTGTCATGCGTTTATCGTTTTAAGAATGAATAGTGAACTGTTTATTACACTTGCTCAAGAATCTTCTTGCCCTTGGCGATGGCATCATCGATGGTGCCCACGTTGAGAAACGCCTGCTCGGGCAGGTAATCGACCTCGCCGTCGAGAATCATCTTGAAGCCACGGATGGTCTCGCTCAGCGGAACCATCACACCGGGAACGCCCGTGAACTGCTCGGCCACGAAGAAGGGCTGCGACAGGAAACGCTGGGCACGGCGGGCACGCGACACGACGAGTTTGTCTTCGTCGCTCAGCTCATCCACACCGAGGATGGCTATAATGTCCTGCAACTCGTTGTACTTCTGGAGCAGATGAATCACGCGCTGGGCCACGTCATAGTGCTCTTCACCGATGATATGCGGGTCCATGATGCGCGAGGTCGAAGCCAGCGGGTCCACAGCCGGATAGATACCCAACTCTGTGATTTTGCGGCTAAGCACCGTGGTGGCGTCAAGGAAGTTGAACGTCGTGGCGGGAGCCGGGTCGGTAAGGTCGTCGGCGGGCACATACACGGCCTGCACCGAAGTAATGGAGCCGCTCTTGGTCGAGGTGATGCGCTCCTGCAACTTACCCATCTCGCTGGCCAGCGTGGGCTGATAACCCACAGCGCTGGGCATTCGGCCTAATAGAGCCGACACCTCGCTACCAGCTTGCGTGAAGCGGAAGATGTTGTCCATGAACAAAAGGATGTCCTTGCCACCACCGTCCTGGTCGCGGAACTGCTCGGCCACGGTAAGGCCCGAGAGGGCCACACGCAGACGCGCGCCCGGGGGCTCATTCATCTGTCCGAACACGAGGGTGGCCTGACTCTTCTGTACCTCGTCCATATCAACATCGTCGAGGTTCCACTCGCCATTGGCCATACTCTCCTTGAACTTGTCACCATAGCGGATAACGCCGCTCTCAATCATCTCGCGCAATAGGTCGTTACCCTCGCGCGTGCGCTCTCCCACACCGGTGAACACCGAGAAACCGCTGGGACCGTGGGCACTGTTGTGGATGAGCTCCATGATGAGCACCGTCTTGCCCACGCCAGCACCACCGAAGAGGCCAATCTTACCGCCCTTCGAGAACGGCTCGATAAGGTCGATGACCTTGATACCCGTGAACAGGATTTCCTGCGAAATCGACAGGTCGCTGAAATCGGGAGCAGGCTGGTGGATGGGACGGCGGTCGCCACCGGGAAGGTCCTTGAGGTGGTCGATGGGCTCTCCAATGACGTTGAGCAAACGGCCTTTCACCTGTTCGCCCGTTGGGACCGAGATGGAGGTGCCCAGGTTCTTGACAGGCACGCCACGCTGCAGTCCGTCGGTCGAGTCCATGGCCACGCAGCGAACGGTGCGCTCGCCAATGTGCTGCTCCACCTCGAGCATAAGTTCGGTGCCGTCGTGCCTTGCCACCGACAAGGCGGTGTAAATCTCGGGCACGGCGTTTCCTTCGCCTTCAAAGGTGACATCGACGACCGGGCCGATGACTTGGGTTATTTTTCCAAACTTTTCGTTCATAAGAAACGTTATTATATCTGTTATTGAATTTTCTTTTATTAATTGCCGAAATACAGCTTATAGCTCACCAGCACAGCCATCACCACCAAGTTCACCAGCCCAATGGGCATGAGGTAACGCCACTCGAGGGCCAGCATCTGGTCGATACGTACACGCGGGAACGACCACTTGAACCAAATGATGATGAACGACACGAAGATGGCCTTGCCCAGGAACCACAGCGATGACGGAATGTAGTCCATCGCAGCATTGAAACCGTCCCAACCAATCACGTGCAACGGCTGCCAGCCGCCCAAGAAGAGCAGCGCGGCAATACCACTCACGATGAACAAGTTCAGGTACTCGGCCAGGTAGAAGAAGCCGAAGTGAATACCCGAATACTCAGTGTGATAACCGGCCGTTAGCTCGTGCTCAGCCTCGGGAAGGTCGAAGGGGCCACGGTTGGTCTCGGCGGTTGCGGCGATAACATAGATGACAAAGGCAATAAAGGCCGGCACATGGCCCTTGAAGATGAACCACGTATCGCTCTGTGCCTCCACTAGGCCATTCACGCTCATGGTGCCGGCGAGGCACACGATGGTGAGCATGGCCAGACCTATCGACAGCTCGTAGCTAATCATCTGGGCACCGCTGCGCATGGCACCAATCAACGTATATTTGCTATTACTCGACCAGCCGGCAAGCAAAATGCCCACCACGCCGAGCGACGATGCCGCCATCATGAAAAAGATGCCCACGTTGAAGTCGATAGCCTGCAATCCTTTGCCCCAGGGGAGGCAAGCGAAGACAAGCATCGAAGCCACAATTACGAAATAAGGTGCCAACTTGTGGAGGAATTTGTCGGTTCCCCACAACGTGATAACCTCCTTGATGAGCATCTTGATGACATCGGCAAAAATCTGGAACAAGCCCCACGGGCCCACACGCAGCGGGCCGCGGCGACACTGGAACCAGGCGCACACCCAGCGCTCATACATGATATAGAACATGGCCAGCACGGTGTACATGAGCAACAGGCACACCGCCACGAGCACACACTCGATGGTTGTCGTCAACCAGGGCGCCATCCCGCACGTGTTCGTGAGGAAATTGTCGATCCACCCTGTAACCACTGAAAAGTCAAACATAATATATCTTGTCGTTAATGAATTATCGCTTTTTGATTGATGTGTCGCTTATCGGTCAATATCGGGAATCACATAGTCGATACTCGCAGTGATGGTGATAAGGTCGGCAATAAGATTGTCCTTGCAAGTGAGGTCCACGATGCCCACGAGGTTGAAGCACGGACTCTGGAAATGCAGACGGTAGGGATGCTGGAAAGGCTTGCCCTCGCCGTCACTCTCCAAATAAACACCAAAAGTGCCACGGCTGGCTTCCACTTGCTGATACCAGTGTCCCTTGGGCAACTTGATAATCTTGGGCACCTTGGGGGCGACGAATTCGTTGCCCTCCTCGGCCTCGAGCATGTCGCAAGCCTGGCGCAAGATTTTGATGCTCTCTTCCATCTCGCGCATGCGCACCATGTAACGAGCCATACTGTCGCCGCCCTGCTCAATGATTTCGTCAAATTCCACCTCATTATATAAGGAATAGGGGTGAGTCTTACGCACGTCGCAGTGCACGCCGCTTGCGCGCCCGCTGGGGCCGGTGATGGCGTAGGAGAGGGCGTCGTCCTGCTTGAGAATGCCCACGCCCGTCATGCGGTTCACAGCAATCACGTTTCCGGTGAACAGCTTGTGGTATTCCTTGAGGGCCTTCTCGATTTGGTCGCAAGCCTTGCGCACGTCGGCCACGAAGTCGGGATGCACGTCGGCCACCACGCCGCCAATGGTCATGTAGCTCATCGACATGCGGGCACCGCATGTCTTGTCGAAGATATCGTAAATGAGCTCACGCTCGCGGAAACCGTAGAAGAAGGCCGTCGTCGCACCCTGGTCCATCGTGAGGCAGCCGTAGCTCAACAAGTGGCTCGAAAGACGCATCAACTCGTCCATCATCATGCGGATGAGCTCGGCGCGGTGAGGCACCTCAAGGCCGAGTGCTTTCTCGATGCACAAGCACAGGCAGTGGCGGTTGATATGGGCCGACATGTAATCGAGGCGCTCGGGATAGAGCAGCGTCTGGGGATAGGTGAGGTCCTCGCACATCTTCTCGATGCCGCGATGGATATATCCGCTCACCACGTCCACCTTCTTGACCATCTCGCCCTCAATTGAGGCACGATAGCGCATCACGCCGTGCGTCGACGGGTGCTGCGGTCCCACGTTGACGACATATTCATCGTCGTCGAACACTTTCTTGTCCACGCGCGTCACATTACCTTCCTCGTCTTCGACAAGCGTGTAGGTGTCATCCTCGTTCTGCTCGTCGTCAAGACGGAGCGGATTGAGCTCGGGCGAGGCGTCGTAGTCCTTGCGCAGCGGGTGTCCCACCCAGTCGTTGCGCAGGAAAAAGCGGCGCATGTCGGGGTGGTTGATGAATTCGATGCCGAAGAAGTCATAAACCTCGCGCTCTTGATAGTTGGCCACGGCCCACACGTCGCTTACGCTGTGCAGACGGGGTTGCTCGCGGTCGGCGGTTGCCACGCGCACATGGATAATGTCGAGCGTCTGGCTGTTCGAAAGGTAATACATGCAGCCCAGTTCCTCCTTCCAATCGACGCCCACGAGGGCCATCAGGTAGTCGAAGCCCAACTCCTGCTTAAGTGCCACGGCCAGCGCATGCCACTCGGCATCGGGTACAGTCACCAGCAGGAACTCGCCGTCGGCGTCAAATTGTGCGGCGGGGCAAAGGTTGCTTATCTGTTCTTGTATAGTTGCCATATATGGGATTATTATTAGTCACGGGGTTACTGCTCGGTTTTCTCGTTCTCGACGGCCTGCGGGGTTTCAGTCTCGGCCTCAACAGGCGCGGCGGTGAGTCCTTCAAAGAACTCTTTGCGTTTCTCCTTGCGGTTGACGCCGCCAAAGAACTTCTGCACCTTGATTTTGCGCTGCAGCTGCATCAGGCCGTAGAACATGGCCTCGGGACGCGGCGGGCAGCCAGGCACGTACACATCAACGGGAATAATCTCGTCGATGCCCTTCACCACGCAGTAGCTGTTTTTAAATGGGCCACCGCTCACCGTGCAGCCACCGCACGCGATGACATACTTGGGCTCGGCCATCTGCTCATAGAGGCGCTTGAGCACCGGCGCCATACGGTAGGTGATGGTGCCCTGGCACATGATATAGTCGGCTTGGCGGGGGCTGTTGCGCGCCACCTCGAAACCGAAGCGAGCCATGTCGTAACGTGCCGCGCCCAAGCACATAAACTCGATGGCGCAGCAGCTCGTGCCGAAACAGAAAGGCCACAGCGAGTTGCTGATGCCCCAATTGATGAGCTGGTCGAGCTTGCCCACCACCACATTGGTGCCACCGGCGCGCAACTGCTCCACGAGGTTGTCGATATATTCGTTGTTCTTGAAGTCCTCGTGCTTCATGCTCTTGATTTTCACTTCCATCGCAGCGCTCCTTTCTTCCAGGCGTAAGCCAGACCTAAAATGAGAATGAACAAGAACGTGCCGGCAGCGGGCAGCGCGGCGGGTCCCAAGGCGCGTGTCACCTTGGCCCACGGGAAGAGAAACACCGTTTCCACGTCGAACATGAGGAAAAGGATTGCAAACAGGTAGTACCCCACGTGGAACTGCGCCATGCTGTCGCCGCGCGTGGGAATACCGCACTCGTAGGTCTCACCCTTCTTCTGGGTGAAGCTGCGTGGAGCAAGCAAGCCCGCGATAATCAGCGCAGCGGCCACCAGCACCACGCCGGTGAGCGCCGCCGTCACGGAGAGTGTCGAGCTCCCAATAGCCAATAATACCATAATTCTTTATCTTTTTATTTTTCAGTTACTCACAAAAAAGAATGAGCCATAACAGCCGGTGCACGAGCACCCGGGGCGGCTATGACTCATTCCGGTCTATAGATAATTGTGTGGAAAGGAGGGGGCAGGCCTGGCTATGGCACGACAAGCCGGCCCGCAACGCGAGAGGCTTGTTTACTATGATATGTGCCATTGTCATCACCTGTTGTTCCTTAATTTGCCCTATAACACTTACTTGCACCACATTATGCCCAAACAGTGGGGCTTAACACGGCGCGAAGTGCCTTAAAGCGGTGCAAATATACGACTTTTTTTTGACGCAACAAAATTTAACAACCTTAATTTTCGGGACTCTTTCAACCTCTTCCCCACCATGTTCCTGTGTACCGCCCCGTGTATTACGATACAGCACAAAAAATAGCTATTGCCCAAAATGAGACCCCATCTATGACCAAACTGGCCGATTCGGGCTCAATACAAATATTTGAGCAAGGGTATCTTGTTTGAGAGTTTTACTATGGCAAATGAGAGAGGAGCCGAAATTAACGCCGAACACAGGTACAGGGTCATCCCATGCTCCATGCCGCAAGCCTTCATCAGAAGGGTGGCAATAACTGGATGTGAGAGGTAGACAAGTATCGACATCTTTCTCATCATGCGCGAGGCCTCTTTATTGACAGGCAGGTTGTAAGCCAGCAACAGTACGGTTAACACCAGTGCCACTGGATAGAGCGATAGGAAAGAATCTGTCAAGAAATAAGAATCGCTCATGGACCACAAACGATAATGCTTGCATAGCGATAACTCAACAATAGCCAGTCCCACAAAAGCCACAAGCAGGAACCAGAAAGAGCCCGATTTCTTGAGCAGACACTCCTCGCGGAGTGCCAAATATCGCCCTAAAATGCAATAGGGGATGGCGGCAATAAACGAGTTGCTCGCAAAACACTTCGAGGCAAAAGCGGTGAGCGTACTCCAACCTTCACTGTCGCTTAAATGGAAATAAGCCGAGTGCGACACACTCAGCACCGCGCACAACACTCCCACCACGTAGAGCAGTGCCGGAGACCACTTCGACAATAGGTACACGACCCACATGCCCAGCAACAAGGCCATGAGATACCACGAGGCCAAAAAAGTGTTGTTCAAAAATAGCCCTATCATAAAATTCTTCAGGCCTTCGATGAACGAGCTATTGGCGAAAAAGCGCATGTAAACAATGGGCGATTCTATCACCAACCACACTACATAGAGCTGCGCAAGCCGCTTGAGATAACCAGCGATGGGCTTATTGCTTTTGAAATAAAAGAAACTGCTCACCACAAAGAAAAACGGAACCGCTATGCGGCACAGCGCCGTCACCCAATAATCGGTCTCAGGAAACGAAGCGAAAGGCTTGGTGTGCAGCGCAACGACCATCAATGCCGCCACAAACTTGAAAACATCAACCGACGTAAGTTCTTTCTTTGTTGTCATAATCGCGTTATTGTGGTGCAAAATTACGACTATTTTTTGAGGTAACAAATTTAGCCACCCTTATTTTCGTCTTCTTCAACCATGCCTACCCCGCCCCATTTTTCCTCTCTTTTTAAATATTTTTTTGTTTTTTTTGCGACAAAATTGCCACATTTTGAATTAAATGTGTAAATTTGCATTATTAAAACCATTGTTTTCTTAAAATCCTTTCTATTATGACAAACAAATTACTCAAAATCAGCATGTTCTTGTGCGCATTTTTGGTATTCGCACAAGTGCAGGCCGCGTCCATCAACAGCCTCCAGGTTACAGTGACGATGGACGAAGGAACCGAAGTGCAAGACATCCCCTCGCAGGGTATGCCTGTTATTGACCTCACTGACGGCGGCACCGAGACCGACGCCACCTTTATCATCAACGGATTCGTGGCGCAAACCTCTGGTAACGTGCAGGACGTGAGCCTCGTGGGCACAGTCTATAAAGCCTCTCGCACGCCCGATGGATGGCGTAGCATCGGCGGCAAGTTGCTCCGCACCGACGAGTGGGGACTGGAAGACCTCAACGTGGACATCCTCGAAGACCTCACTGTGGGCGAAACCTACTTCTTCGAATTCTATGTTGAAGGTACCGACACGAGCGGCAACAAGTTCTATTACAGCAACGGCGGCAGCAACTACAAACTCAAGTTCACCAAGGGTGACGGTACCAAGGACGTGGATTTCCTCTCGGGTTCAATGACTATCGTGCGTGACGGCAGCGACTACCTTGAATTTGGTTTCACCTCTCAAGGTTTCTATGGTCCCAGCAACCAACTGGGCACGCTCAACTCGCTCGTGCTCGATGGCTTCGATGTCGTCCTCAAGTGTGCCGAAGGCCACGACGTCAACGACTTGTCACTTCAATACAAAGTCTATCCCGTGGGCAGCAGTGGCGGTTGGGGCCGCATCGATGCCACCCAGTCGTTTGAGGACGACGGCGAGAAGGTGTTCATCGGCTCAAAGCTCAACTTCGACTTGCTCCAAAACACCTACGGCGATGGTGATTACGTCTTGGAAATCATGATTCAGGCCATCGACGAGAACGGCAAGTATCACTTCCTGGGCAAGGACGACGGCAAGGAATCGAAGTTCTACTTCACCTTGGGCGGCAGCGGCAGTTTCCCACAAATCGTGAGCCTCATCATCAACTCGACCTTCAACGGCGAGACCGATGACCGCTACATCGACCACACCGACCTCAACGGCGAAGACGTGGGCGAGGTGAGCGAGTTCAAGATTAACAAGATCTCGGCCTGGACCATCGACGACGAAAGTCTCTTGGAATCGATGTGGATTGACTATCACATCTACGAGTTGGGCAAGACTGTTGAAGGATGGAACCAAATCAGCCTCACCAACCTCCACAACGAAGAGGGCGAATGGGCTGCCGATAACGTCAACCTCAACATTCTCCAGGGCCTCACTCCGGGCAAGAAGTACGCCTTCGAGTTCAACCTCGTGGGATGGGACGGCAACAATCACTTCTTCTATCGCACTGACGGAAACACCTTCCGCGTCCACTTCACCGTCAAGGGCTCAAGCTTTGAGCAGGGCGACGTAAATGGCGACGGCGTGGTGAGCGGTGCCGACGTGACCGCACTCTACAACGTGCTGCTCGATGACGCAACGCCCAACGGCGATGCCGACGTCAACGGCGACGGTGTGGTGAGCGGTGCCGATGTGACGGCCCTCTACAACATCTTACTCAATGACAAGCCCGTCGATAAGGTTTATATCCTGGGCGAACCCGCCGGCGGATGGGACTCCAACAAGGGTCTTGAGATGCAGTACGACAAGTCCAATAAAGTTTATACCGCCACCATCCACTGCGGCGGCGACGCCTGGTTCGGTTTCACCACCAAACTCTCCACCGAGAGCAACGCGTGGGACGAAATCGCCCCCTACCGTTTCGGCGCCGTGA
>JAGCUP010000149.1 GCA_017962765.1 Muribaculaceae bacterium
ACCTCTTTACAGATGAAGATATTGACGAGATTCAACGAAAACTCAACCTCAGGCCAAGAGAAAAACTCGGATTCTTGACTCCGATCGCTATGTTTAACAAATATTTTTCATAATTTTGCAATTGCCAGTTGACTTCACATTTCCACTTTTTTTGTCAACTTTTTGGTGGTAAAGCGAAAAGTTGTTACCTTTGCGTGTTTCTTTGAACAAATATCCTCTAACTTGAACATAAAAACTTAATTTACAGAATAATGGCAATATTAGAGAAAATTAGAGAGAAAAAAGCCCTCACCACGATTGTGATTGGCGGTGCACTGTTAATGTTCATCCTCACGATGAATGCTGGCAGCAAAACCGGCGGTTGCACCGGCCAAGATTTGACACTTGCCGAGGTGGGAGGAGAAAAAATTGACTACGAGCAGTTCATGAAGATGTCGCAAGCCCAAGCCGCGCTCAACAAGGACAATCAAAGCTCGGAATCGGCCGATATGCTCAACCAGCAGTACCTGCAGCAGTTGGTAATCAACTCCATCATCGACCAGGAATGTAAGGACGCCGCCATCACCGCGGGCCAAGATGAGCTCGCTGCCATGATGGGCCTCAAGATGAAAGAGGACGGCACGCCCTACAATCCCTCACAAGCACTGCAGACGCTTGTGGGACATTACCAGATGAGCCCTGTGCAAATCCAGGAAGCTGCCGAGAAAGGTACCGTGGGCGGACAGCCGATAGACGGCGGCGCACGTGCCGAAATCCAGAGCCTGTGGCAGAGCACCATCGAGGCCACCGAAGAGGAAATCAAGACGCAAAAGGTGGTGTGGCTGGTTCAGAACTGCTTCACTCCCAATGACTTTGATCGCGAGCAGGTGCAGAACGGCATGTCGACCCAGTATGCTGTTGAGTATGCCCAAGTGGACTATACCGGCGACGACAAGTACAATGCCACCGATGCCGAGCTAAAGGCCGAATATGATAAGCTCAAAGAAATGTTCCGCATCGACGATGAGGAGCGCGCCGTACACCTGATTGTGGTGCCCGTCAATCCCAGTGACGAAGACATCGCCGAGTCCGATAAGATACTCAACAAGGCCGTGAAGGAGCTTGGTGACAGCACATCGCGCGGTTTTGACGTGTTGCGCAACTACGACAACTTCGTCAAGAGCGAGCAAAACTACTTCACCAGCGACGGCGTGTTGCAGTCTCGTCCCCAGAACAACGACCTTGCCGGAATGTTGCGCTCCCTCGCCAGCGATTCGATCGCTCGCGGAGTGCTGACCGGAAGCGTGGGCAACACTGTGTCGACTCGCCGCATGGGCACTGTCGCCAGCATTTACAAACTCGTCGACCGCTTCACCATGGTTGATTCGATCAAGTTGGATGTAGTCCAGATTGTGGGCAACAAGCAATATCAAGACTCGATTCTGGCCCTGCTCAACAGCGGCGCTAACGCTGATTCGTTGGCCGCAAAGCTTGGTGAAGAAAAGTTTGCCGTCAACCATGTGGATCAGGTTCTTCGTGGATTTGAGATTCCCGATTCGTTGCGTGAGAAAGTCAACACCACAAGGGAATATTTCATCATGAGCAACAACAATGAGGCTGCACTTTGCTGGAAAGTGCTCGAGGCCAATGCGCCTAAGACTTTCAATGAGGTAGCCGTGGCACAATACAACTTCATCCCCAGCGCAAGCACTGCCGGCAAGACGCAGAACGAGCTCCAAAAGGTGCTTAACAACCACAAGAAGGCTGCTGACCTCGAGAAGGCTATTGCCGACGGCAAGGACGCGAAAGCCAAGCTGTATAAGGATTATATGCTCGAGGATGTTCTCGTCAGCACCCAGCCCGCTCTGGGTAGCGTGCCCAAGACGCGCGGTGTGGTCAAATGGGTCTTCCAAGACGCCAAGAAGGACGATGTGTCGCAAATCATGAACATCTCGATTGACAACTACCACAACGTCCTTGTCGTGGCTATGCTCGACGACATCTATAACGACTACAAGCCCGTCACCGATCCCGAGGTGAAGGAAATGCTCTCGCAGCGCATCAAGGCTCGCAAAGAGGGTGAGGATATTGTCAAGGGCAACAAGACCGACGACGTGAACGCCTTCGCAAGCAAAGCTGGCATTGAGGTGCAGACCGACACTGTGGCATTCCTGGGACGTGCCGGCAAGCTCGCCGGTGAGCCCAAGGTGATTGGCTTCATCGCCGGTGCCAAGAAGGGTGCCAAGAAGCAAATCGTGGGCGACCGCTCGGTGGTCGTTGTCAAGGTGGGCGACAAGATCGACAGCAAGATGGCCGCTGCGCCCAAGCAGATGCTTACGCAACAGGCTATGAGCATGATGGGTCTCAACCAGGGCATCATCACCCACAGCCGCAAGGTGAAGGTGAACCCCACCAAGTTCTTCTAACTTGAGATTTCAGTAAAAGAATACTCTCATAAACAAACAACTCTAAACCGGCCGCCAGCCTCGTGCTTGGCGGCCGGTTTCACATCCGGATTCTTCCAGTGGGTGCGTAATCTATGTTTGTCGCTTTGTGCCACAAAATTTGTGTAATTCAATTATTATGTATAAATTTGCACGAAAGAGACTATTTATCCCAAATCGGGTTTAACCAAAAACCAATTAAAATTTGTAAGTATGGAGAATCAACCAACACCTCCCGTGGGGCAGCCTAATCAGCCCCAGCAACCTAGTGGAAATCCCGTGCCGCCACCGCAAGGCGCTTATCAACAGCCACCGCAGGGTGTACCGTCACCCAGTCAGGCCGTTGGCCAGGCCATGGGCAACTACGTGAATTCGATGAACACGGGTCTGTTACCCGTGGTGGGTTCCATCACCCAGGCTATCACGATAGGCCTGAAGAATGCCGCCTCGCTCATCGTGGCCAGCATCCTCTATGTGCTCACCATTTGGATTCCCTACATTAATGTGGGCACCACCATCGCCATGCTCTCGATTCCCGTTGAGCTGAGCAAGGGCCGTGTCATCAGCCCCGCGTTCATCTTTAAGTCGGTCTATCGCAAGTACATGGGCCAGTTCTTCATTTTTAGTGCACTGATGTCGATAGGAATGATAGCAGCCATGGCGTTCCTGATTATTCCGGCTATCGTGCTGTCCTATTCGTGGTGCATTGCCATTTACCTGTTGCTCGACAAGAAGTTGAACGCTGTGCAGGCACTGAGCAAGAGCAATGAGTTCACCTACGGCTACAAGATGAAGATTTTCTGCATCAAGTTCCTCTTTGGCATCGTCTTCATGGTGCTCTATGGCATCTTCATCGGCATAGCCGCAGCTCTCGAAAACGAGGTGGTGGCGGCTATTATCGGCATCATCTGCGTGGTGATTTTTGTCATCCAGTTGGCTGCAACGTTGGGACTCGACGCGGTTATCTATCGCGAACTGATGAAGCGTACCGACGTTACCTTGTAATCCCTCCACTCACTTCTCTCTCCACCATTCTCACCGGCCGTCAGCCTCGTGCATGACGGCCGGTTGCTTATCTCAAATCGTGAAAATAATCGCGAAATGGGTCTAATTCGCGAAATAAGTATTGAAAGGGTTGCCAAAAACAAAAAAGTGGCGTAAATTTGCAAATTAGTTTCACTTGAAGCGAAAACCAGTCATGACCATTAACGAAATCCAGGACGAAATCATCGAGGAGTTCAGCTCGATGGACGAGTGGTTCGACCGCTACGCCTATATTATCGACCTCGGCAACGAGATGCCCGAGGCTCCCGAGAGCCTCAAGGTGCCCGACAATAAGATAGACGGGTGCCAGAGCGACGTGTGGATTGACGCGCACGTTGACGATGAGGGCTTGCTCCAGTTTGAGGCCACCAGCAACAGTTCCATCGTCAAGGGCATCGCCGCCCTCCTCGTGAGGGCTCTCAGCGGCCACAAGCCGCAGGAGGTGGTCGATGCCGACCTCTACTTTATCGACCGTATAGGGCTCGGCAGCCACTTGTCGCCAACGCGCAGCAACGGCCTGCTGGCCATGCTCAAGCGCATGCGCGCCTACGCCCTGGCCTTCAGCAATGCATAATTGACATCCACTTTCCACTGCCGTATTATGCCAATTTAATGATATTACATTAACCATTAATAATAAACAAACTGATTATGTTACAAGATTTATGGAACAACAATCGCATGGTAGCGATGCTGCTTGCGATATTAGTTGTGGTTTTGCCATTTCTCATTTACTATGTGGTTGTGGCAAGGAAGCAACACCCCAAAGGCCTTATCTCGGCTGCCTTGTCAAATATGGGTGAGCGATTTGGCTACTACATCATGAATGCGGTGCTACTGCTCTTCCTGTGTTCAAAATTTGGCATTAGCGACGATGCGGCGGGCTGGATTTATGCCGTGTTTTATTTCTTGATTTATGTGCTCAGCCTGCCCGGCGGTATGGTTGCCGACAAGTTGCAAAACTTCAAGGGCACTATCATGGCTGGTCTCATAGTCATGGCCACGGGCTATATCATCCTGTCGTTACCCGTGTTTGGCGGCAATCCTGGCGCGGTGCCCATGTGGGTGCTTGTGGTGACGTGTATTGCCCTTGTGCTCATTGCCGCAGGTAACGGCCTGTTTAAAGGTAATTTGCAAGCTATCGTGGGCCAAATGTACGACAATTATGAGGCCGAGGCGGCAAAGAAGGGTCCCGAAGAGCTTGCCGTCGCCAAGTCGCGTCGTGACAGCGGTTTCCAGATTTTCTACGTCTTCATCAACATTGGCGGTGTGATAGCGCCTTTTGTCGCGCCCTTGTTGCGTAGCGCAATGTTGAAACTGGATGGATTTGTTTATAATGCCGACCTGCCCCGCTTGTGCCATAGTTTCTTGAAGGGCACGTTGCAAGGCGATGACGCCCAGAACCTCGCCACCCTGGCCCAGAGTTCTATCTTGGATGGTGGTCCGGTGGGCGACATGACCACTTTCTGCACGAGCTACCTCGAGAGTTTCAACACAGGTGTGCACTACTCGTTCATTGCGTCGGCACTGGCAATGATTTTGTCATTCCTCATCTTCGTGGCCACCCGCAAAGTGTTGCCCAACCCCATTAAGAAAGTTAAGGAAGTCCAAGCGAACCTTAAGGCAGAGGCTGCCGCCGATGCCAAGGAAATCAGGCAACGCTTGTATGCTCTGTTTGCCGTGCTGGGCGTGGCCGTGTTCTTCTGGTTCTCATTCCACCAGAACGGCCAGTCGCTTTCGGTGTTTGCCCGCGACTTCTGTGATACTAACGCCATTGCTCCCGAAATATGGCAGTGCATCAATCCGTTCTTCGTGATTGTGCTAACCCCCATTATCATGATAGTGTTTGGCGCGCTGGCCAAGAAAGGCAAAGAGATTTCCACTCCCAAGAAAATTGCACTTGGTATGTTTGTGGCTGCATGTGCCTACATCTTCCTTATCATGATTTCTGTAGCCAACGAATATCCTTCGGGCGAAGAATTCAAGGGTTGGGCCGAAGCCTCTAAGGAAGCTGTGAAAGCGGGTCCCTGGGTGCTGATAGTGACCTATTTCTTCCTTACCGTTGCCGAGTTGTTCATCTCGCCGCTGGGTCTGTCGTTCGTTTCCAAGATTGCGCCTCAGCACCTGCAGGGCATCTGCCAAGGCCTGTGGTTGTGTGCCACGGCTATCGGCAACCTGTTCATCGCACTTGGAGTGACGATGCTCAATAGTTTCCCGTATCAGTGGCAATGCTGGGCGGTGTTTGCCGGTTTCTGCCTCATCTCGATGGGCGTGATGCTGGGTATGGTCAAATGGCTCGAAAAGGTTACAAAATAACCTTACACCAATAACGCACAAAGCCGAGGGGCGCGCTATCCACATCCCTCGGCTTTGTCAATAAAATTTCGAAACATTATTAGCTATGTTTAAAAATCAACCGAAAGGCCTTTATGCCCTGGCGTTGGCCAATACTGGCGAACGCTTCGGCTACTACACAATGATTGCCGTGTTCGCGCTCTTCCTGCGCGAGAACTTCGGCTTGGAACCGGGCACTGCGGGCCTCATCTACAGCAGCTTCCTGATGCTGGTTTACTTCTTGCCCGTGGTGGGCGGTTTGCTCGCCGACCTCTTTGGCTATGGCAAGATGGTGACCACCGGCATCCTGATTATGTTCTTTGGATATGTGGCGCTGTCGGTGCCGCTGGGTGGTGACACCGTGGGACTGGTGGCAATGATGGGCGCATTGCTGCTCATCAGTCTGGGCACGGGCTTGTTCAAGGGCAACCTCCAGGTGATGGTGGGCAACCTCTATGACGACGCCAAGTACAGTGACCGACGCGACGCGGCATTCAGCATTTTCTATATGGCGATTAACATTGGCGCAATGTTTGCGCCCACCGCCGCCGTGAAGATTATGGAGTTTGCCCAAAAGGAACTTGGCGTGAGCGTGGGCGACAGCTACCACTTTGCCTTTGGCGTGGCTTGCGCTTCACTCATCCTCTCCATCGCTATTTACTATGCTTTCCGTTCCACTTTCCGTCATGTGGAGAAAAGTTCGCGTTCGAGCAAAAAGGATAAGAAGGAAAAGGATACCGCAGCCGAATTGCCGCCCGGTGAAACGTCGCGTCGCGTGGTGGCCTTGATTCTTGTGTTTATCGTTGTGATTTTCTTCTGGATGGCTTTCCACCAGAATGGTTTGACGCTCACGTTCTTTGCCAACGAGTTTACGGCCCATAGCTCAACGGGGTTGCAGGCCATGTCGTTCGACGTGTGGAACCTGGTGTTGTGCATCCTCATCGTGTATGCGGGATTTGCCATCTATGACAATAAGGACATTCGCACGCGCGGCATCGCGGCCGGCGTAATTGTGGCGTGTGTGGCTGTGCTCATCTATCGCTACTTCAACCTTGACGGACCCGTCGATGTGGCCGCACCCATCTTCCAGCAGTTCAACCCCTGCTTTGTGGTGGCTCTGACGCCGGTGTCGATGGCACTCTTTGGGTGGCTGGCCCGTAAAGGCAAAGAACCCAGTGCGCCGCGCAAGATAGCTTTGGGCATGCTTGTGGCCGCTTCGGCCTATCTCATCATGGTAATTGGGTCGATGGGGTTACCCACGCCCAACGAGCAGCTTGCCGCCGGCGATGCAGCGACGCTTGTGTCGCCCAATTGGCTCATTTCAACCTATCTCGTCCTCACTTTCGGCGAGTTGCTGCTCAGCCCGATGGGAATTTCGTTTGTGACCAAGGTGGCTCCTCCCAAGCTGAAAGGCTTGATGATGGGTGGCTGGTTTGCCAGCACTGCCATAGGCAACTTCCTCGTGAGCGTGTGTGGTTACCTGTGGGGCGACCTTCCGCTGTGGATTGTGTGGGGTGTATTCATCGGCGTGTGTGTCGTTTCGGCACTCTTCATGTTCGTGATGATGAAACGCCTCGAGAAAGTGGCAAAATAAAGGAGTATAGATCAAAACAAACGACCTCCCAATATAAACAAATAGCCGCTGGCCATCCTGATTAATCAGGTGTTGGTCAGCGGCTTTGTTCGCGGAGTGACCGAGATTCGAACTCGGGAACCGCTTTTGACGGTTACACGCTTTCCAGGCGTGCCTCTTCAGCCACTCGAGCACCACTCCGTGGAAAATGCGCCGCAAAGGTAAAGATTTTTTTTTAATTGGGCACTACCTTGCGCCATTTTTGTTGTTTTGCTCTCAAAGCTCAAGGACTGTGAGGCGATTGCCGGCGACGGTGAAGTGGAGGTCGTGGCCGTCGAAGAGCATGCCGTAGATTTTGTGAGGGTCGTCGTGGTAGTGGGGACGGGGGTCCTGGGCAAGGGCGTCGCGCAGGGCGTCGAGTTGTTGTGTCGTGAACATGGCGGCCACCTGTGGCGGGATTTCCACGTCAAGCAGTTGCCACTGGCGGGTGTCGGTGAAACCGCCTCGTGCGTCGGGATGCGCATCGGTATAGGCGATATATGGTTTGATGTCGAGGATGGGGGTGCCGTCGATGAGGTCGGCGCCTCGCACGTGGATGACGGGTCCCAGGGTGGGGTGGTGCTCGATGTGGTCGAGCACCACCGATGAGAGCCCGATGGGGTTGGGACGATAGGGCGAGCGCGTGGCGAAGACACCCACACGTTCGTTGCCGCCCAGTCGCGGTGGCCGCACGGTGAGCGCAGCCGCCGCGTGCTTATTCGCATTAAAGAGCCATAATAGCCACAGATGGTCGAATTCTTCCATTCCCCTCACGGCGTCCATGCTGCGGTAAGGCGGCTCAAAGACGATGTGCCCTTCAAGTGATGGCACGACGCCGCTCTGCCTCGGCGCCCCGAACTTTGAGCCGAAAGGAGAATGGAAGTGAGCGATAGTGACCATGTGGGTTGGTTTTTAGTTTTTAGTTTTTAGTTGTTGGTTTTTAGATAATTCCTAATTCCTCATTCCTAATTCCTCATTCTATCAGGGGGGCTATTGTGCAGCGAAGTTGAAGTTGGAGGTGCGGCCCGAGATTTCGTTGGTGAACATTCCGCTGAATAGGTTGCCTTCGATGATGCCCGAGAATGTGCCGGTGTTTACTCCATATTCGTTAAACTCATACATATAGAGGTACCCGTCGCTCGTTTCGCCCGTCAGCGCCAATTGGTTTCCTGGGCCATATTTGTTATAGTAGTAGCTTCCTGAAATGGAGCCATCTTCGATGAAGATATTCATGGTGGCGGCTACGCCAGCAATTGAGCCCACGAGGGTATAGTGGCCACTCTCGTCATTTTCAATAGCATTGGAGAAGAGCGAGGCGAAGTCCTCGAGGATGCCTTGTGCCACGTCGCTCAATCCGCTCCCGTCCTCGTCGTCGGTCGAGAAGTGCACGGTTTGGGCTTCGTTCAAGGCGGGGGAATCGTCGAAGGCGTAGGAATAGTCGGCAAATGTCTCGGTGCCTATCTCCTTACCGTTCTTGTCAATAATGGAGTAGGAGTTGCCTTCCTTGACAATGAAGCGGTCGGCGTTGATGCGCACGATGTCTTTGTATTCGTCGGCCGAGATTTGCTCTCCCTGATCGTTCGTGATATGATATTTGCCGTCCTTCTTGGCGAGGAAGGAGCCGTCACGGTTAGGCTTGAGTTCTTCAAATTTTGCCCGGATTACGACTTCGCCCTCGGCGTTTTTCGCACCGAAGTTACCTTCTTCGTTGGCAAAGATGGTGAGACCTTCGTAGATGCCATAGTCTTCCTTGTGTCCTTTGGCTTCGCCCACTTTGAGTTTTTGCTTACCCTCGCTGTCGAGATAGACGATTTTATCATCCTTGACGACGGCCATCGAGCCGCCCACAAATCCAGTGAGCACATCGGAATACTTGTCGCTGTTGAACGAGAAGATTTTTTCTCCCTTAGCGTTGATGACGCTATAGGTGATGTTGTCTTCGCCCCTTTTCCCTACGACGACATATCCGTCCTCGCTGAAGTTGGCTGCGATGTCAAAAGTTGGCTTGATGACAACATCGCCATCAGTGTTGATGAATCCTCCTTTGCCATCTTCGTTAACGATTGCCGCAAATCCGTTTTTAAATGGCTTGGCCGCTATGATGTTGTTGTCGAGCGTTTTCACGGTCTCCCCCTTGGTGTTGATGACCATGAGTTTTCCTCCCTTTTTCTTCACGATGGCCCGTTCATTTTGGAAGTAGGTACCTTGTTCGTAGCTACTGCCAATCTGGGTGTTGAGGTCGTTGATGTTGTAGTATTCATATTCCCCTTTGTCGTTCTTGACATAGAAGATGTCGTCGACGATGACCGATGGCCGGCTCTTGAATTCGTCGCGTGCGATCACTTCGCCAGTTTTCAGGTCGATGATGCTCCATTTATCCTTCGATTCGCTCAGTTTCACGGCGATGTACTCGACATCGGTTTCGCTGGTTTTGCTGCAGGAGGGCAGCATGATGGCAATTGCAAGAACAACAATAGCCGTTATAAACAATTTGGATTTCATAATGTAGGGTATTAAGTGGATTTTTAATTGTCAAGCAGGATGTTATATAGGACGGTGACATCGGTGCCGTTCACCACTCCGTCACTGTTCACGTCGGGTTCGCCTTCCACCTCATTGCCGTCGAGCAGCACACCATAAAGGGCGGTGACATCGGCGCCGTTCACCAGGAGGTCTCCGTTGACGTCACCCCAAATGGCGGGGATGTAACGCTCAAATTTGGTGGGCTGGAGGTAGTAGATGGTTCCAATGTTGTAATGCGAGCCCACGATGCCCGTGACATTGTAATGCTGGTCAAGGTCCTCAGGCGGTAATACGCCGAAGTTTTCGGTGTAGAGCATACCGTCGCCCGTGTCATCGGTAATCCACCAATAGCCGTCGCCCATGGCCTCGATGGTGGCGTTGTTAATGGTGACATATTCGGCGAAGTGCAACGTGTTGATGTCCTCTACCTTAATATAAGTCGGCTCAACTTCCACTTGTTCGGTGGCTGGCTTGAAGTTATAAGTGCGGAACACGCTCAATTCGGGCTCGCCGCCATAGATGGCTGAGGTGCCGTAGAATCCTGCCGGAATCACGTCGCCCTGCTCGTAGGTTTGTCCAGTGTCGCCCCAGATGAGCATAGCCCCCGTTTCGTCTTTCACATAGAGGTGTTTCTCGGTGGGGTAGGTGACGATGACGGGATTTTCGAAGACTACGGTCGTTCCCTCCTCAAGGGCGAGGAACTCGGCGATGCTTGCCACGCCGTCGACGAGGGTATAGGTGGCGGTCACCACCGAACTTTTCGCTTCACCTTTGATGGCGATGGCCTTGACGGTAGCCGTCTCGGTGAGAGAGAATGGCCCGTTGTAGAGGGTGCTTTCGGCCGTGGGGTCACTCTCATCGAGCGTGTAGTAGATGCTGGCATCGGTGTCCTCGCAGGTGATATTCACCTCTATGGACTTGCTGAATAAGGTGCCGTCGGGCGAAATCACGGGATTGGGAACGGTGCCCTGCGCCTCGCCCTCGATGGTGACGGCGATGGCGTTGATGCGCGCGTGTCCCTTGTTGCCGTTGGCTGTGAGGGTGATGGTATTTGCACTGCCTTGCCAGGTTCCCAGGGTATTGCTCTCGGTATATTCGCCGGTGCTCACCGTGGGAGCCGTCGAGGTGCCCTTGGTGAAAGTGCGGTCATCACTGGCAAAGGTAATCACGATGGCTGTTATTTTGTTTGTGGCCGAGAAGGTGATGGTGTTCCCGGGATAAACACGCATGTTGGTAGAGGATGTGAGCCACACAGGCGGCACATTGCCGGTCCCCTTGGCAAAGGCGATGGTGACGCCGCTGTTTTCTACGGTGACATTAGCCTGTTGGTCGGTATAACCGGAGGTGAAGTCAAAATTAATGGTGGCGGCCTGGGCGCTGATGGCTGCTGCCACGGCAAGAAGAAGGGTTAAAAGCTTTTTCATTATTATTCGATGTTTTTAGTGATGTCAATGCATTGTCCCTCGTTGGCGGTAATTACTGCGGGGAAAGTGGCACGAGCTTGCTCTTGCAGCAAGCTCTCGTTCTCGTAGCGCTTCGAGAAGTGGCCCAAGATAAGGTTTTTAGCGCCGGCTTCGGCGGCCACGCGGGCAGCCTCGGTGGCCGTGCTGTGGTAGCGCTTGTGGGCCTTGACAGCGAGGGTGTCGTCGTAGGTGGCCTCGTGGTACAGCCAGTCGGCGCCCGTCACGGCTTTGATGACACGCTTCGAGTATCGCGTGTCGCTGCAGTAGGCATAGGAGAACGAGGGGTCGGGGTCGGTGGTAAGCACCGAGTTGGGAATGACCACCCCTTCGGGGGTGACGTAGTCCTGCCCCTGCCTCAAGCTGGGCATGAAGTGCTGCGGCACGTCGTATTGCTTGGTTGCCACTGGGTTGATGTGCCGCAACTTGGGTTTCTCGGTGAAAAGGAAACCCACGGCGGGCACGCGGTGCAGCAGGGGAAAAGTGGTGACGGTGATGGCATCGTCCTCGTAGATGACCTGTTTCCGCGTGGTAATGATGTTGAATTTCAGCTCAAAGGAGCGTTCGCGGCAAAAGTAATCGAGCACCGTTGAGAAAATCTCGGCACCCTCGGCAAAAGTGTGGATGGTGAGGCTGCGTGGGCGGTCGTGCAGTGCCAACGTGGAGATGAAGCCGAAAAGGCCGAAGCAGTGGTCGCCATGCAAGTGGCTGATGAAGATGTGTCCCAAACGACTTGATTTGAGCCTCTGGAGGCGGAATGCGGTTTGCGCTCCCTCGCCGCAATCAATCATGAACAAGTTGTTGCGTACATCGATTACCTGGCACGACGGGTTGTGCCGCCCCGTGGGGGTGGCGGCGCCGCATCCGAGTATGTGCAGCTTAAAGATGTCCATCGTTGATATAGTTTAAAAGCGTCTCCATCAGCTTGCGGTCGTTGCACAGGCGAGGCACCTTGCGTTGGCCGCCTAGCTTGCCAGTGGCGGCAAGCCATTGCTCAAAGATGCCGTGGCGTGCTGTCACCACTTGCGGCGGGTCGAGGAAGATGTCGCCAGTGCGCTTTGCCTCATAGTCGCTGTTGACGTGCTTGAGGGTATCGTCGAGGATGCGTGTGAACGCCGCCATGTCGCTTGGCTTGACGGCAAACTCGATGAGCCACTGGTGGCAGCCTCGCTTGCCGTCGGATGCATAGACGGGAGCCGCCGTGTAGTTAAGCACTTGCGCGCCAGTCTGCTGCGAGGCGGCGGTGATGGCCTCGTCGGCGTTGTGCACCATGAGTTCTTCTCCAAAGGCGTTGATGAAACTTTTGGTGCGTCCGGCGATGGAGATTTTCACAGGGTTTACCTGCTCGACCTTTACGGTGTCGCCGATGCGGTATCGCCACAGTCCGTTGACTGCTGTAATGACGAGCTCGTAGGTTTTTCCGTTCTCTATTTCCCAGATGGGGAGTGCATGGGGTTCGTCGCTCTCAATCTCATCTATTGGAATGAACTCATAGAACACACCCACATCAAGCAGCAGCAACATGGCTGTGCTCTCCCAACTGCTTTGGGTGGCGAAGAAGCCTTCGCTGGCGTTGTAGGTGTTGAGAAAATGCATGCGGTTCATGTCGCATAGTTGCTCGTAGCGCGCGCGATAAGGCTCGAAGTTGATGCCACCGTGGAAGAACACCTCAAGCTTGGGCCACACGTCATGGATACATTCCTTGCCCTCGGCGCGCAGCACCTCGGTGATGACGGTGAGAAACCACGAGGGCACGCCGCTCAGGTTGGTGATATTCCGCTCGTGGCGGCTGCGTTCGACGAGCGCGGGCAGTTTCTCGGTCCAGTCGGGCATGAGTGCTGTGCGTTTGTCGGGGACGCGGAAGAGGTTCACGATGGGGTTGATATGCTCGATGAGATTGGCGCTCAGGTCACCCACGCGCACGCCTCGCGGCAGGTCTTTCACCTCGTTAGCGAAGCTGCCTCCCAAAATGAATCCTTTGCCGGCGAAAAGTCGGCTCTTGGGGTTGAGGTTAAGGTAGTGCGACACGACGTCGCTGGCGCCCTGATAGTGGTTGGAGCGGAACGATTCGGTAGTGATGGGGATGTATTTACTTTTGCCGTCGCTCGTGCCGCTTGACTGTGCGAAGTGGCGCACACGGCCTGGCCACAGCACGTCGGCTTCGCCGTGCACCATGCGCATAATAGCCTCGCGCAGGTCCTCGTAGCGCGACAGGGGCACGGCGGACGCAAAGTCGTCGTAGGTGCGCAGTGCTGAGAACTCATAGCGTCGTCCTTGCCATGTGAGCGAGGCGCGCTCGATGAGTTTCACCAGCTGCTCCTGTTGCACGCTGGCTGCGTGGGTGATGTAGCGCTGCTGCGCGAGCAATCGTGCCCGCGCTCGCCTTCGCATGATGGGTGTAAAGTCAATCATTGTGCCATGAAGGCTTCAATGTCTTGCGGATAATATGGAATTTGCTTCTCGCCCAAGAATCGGCAGCCGTCGGCCGTGATGAGCACGTCATCCTCGATGCGAATACCGCCAAAGTCTTTATAGGTCTCCAGCATGTCGAAATTAAGGAACTCCTTGCAGTGGCCGCTGGCACGCCAGTCGTCGATGAGCGCGGGAATGAAATAGATACCGGGCTCGTCGGTCACCACGAAGCCTTCCTCAAGTCGGCGTCCCATGCGCAGGGCGTTGGTGCCAAACTGGTCGAGTCGCGGCCGTGTTTCCTCGTCGAAACCCACGTAGATTTGTCCCAGTCCTTCCATGTCGTGCACGTCCATGCCTATCATGTGTCCCAAGCCGTGGGGCAGGAACATGGCGTGGGCACCGGCGGCCACAGCCTCATCAACGTCTCCGCGCATGAGCCCCAACTCCTTGAGACGCTCGGTCATGAGTCGGCACACGGCCATGTGCACGTCGAAGTATTTGACGCCCGGGCGCGCCACTTTCAGTACGAGGTCGTGGCAATCGACCACGATGTTATAGATGTCGAGCTGACGCTGTGTGTATTTGCCGCTCACGGGCATCGTGCGTGTGTGGTCGCTACAGTAGTTTTCCATCGTCTCGGCGCCGCAGTCGCACAGGGCAAGCCTTCCGGCCTCCAGGAGTGCCATCGACGGGTTTCCGTGCATGATTTCGCCGTGTTGCGAGAAGATGGTGCCGAAGCTCACCTGCGCGCCTAACGAGCGTGCGATGCCATCGACTTGTCCACCTATATATTTTTCGGTGACACCCGGCTTGATGAGGCGCATCGCGGTGGTGTGCATCTCGTAGCCGATGGCGCAGGCGCGTTCCATCTCGGCAATCTCGAGCGCACTCTTGGTGGAGCGCATTTTCACCACGGCGTGGATGAGCTCGAGCGAGGCCGCCTCGCGTTGTTTCGTGGGGTGTATGCCGAGCAGGTCCATGAGCTTAATCATGGTATCGTGACGATAGGGTGGCAGGAAATGCACGGGACGGCCCTGCGAAACGGCCTGCTTTACCATTTCCTCGAAGCGTGCCATGGGGGCGCTGTGTGCCACGCCTACTTGTGCCGCCATGTCGGCGACGCTGTCAACCGAGCCATACCACACGATGTCTTCGATGTCGATGTCATCGCCCAGCAGCCATTCGTCGCCGCTATTTACGTCAATCACGCCGGCGAGCCCGTCGCGCTGCTGCCCGAAGTAGTAGAGGAACGAGGAATCCTGGCGGAAGGGCGTATAGGCGTTGTTGGGATAGTTGTTAGGGGACTCGTTGTTGCCGAGCAACAAAATCAAGCCGCTGGAAACGAGTTTCTTAAGCTCGTTGCGGCGCTCAATATACACACTTTTTTCAAACATATCGTTATGGGGTTTTAATGAGTTAAAATTCACATTATAGGGCCGTCAAATGCGACTCAACCGCAAAGTTACGAATTTTTTGCCACCCGTGCAAGCGGTCAAGGCTCACTGCCTTTTTTTCGTGTTTTTTGGCGTGGATGTTGCACGATTAGCTAAATATCGTTAAATTTGCAGATTGTTTTGCCGCGCCGTGCAAGCGTCGGCCTAACGGTTATCTTAAGTCAATAAACAATAAATTTTATAACTAATTCATTATTAAATTACTTAACAACTATGTGGTTAACTAATTCATCGGTAGGACGAAAGATAGTCATGTCGGTAACTGGCTTGTTTCTCGTCCTCTTTGTCACGTTCCACGCGCTGATGAACCTGGTGGCGCTCTTCGGGTTTAAGTACTACGAGGCCATCTGCGAGTTCCTTGGCGCGAACTGGTATGCCCTGGTTGGCACTTTGGTGCTGGCCGCCGGCTTTGTCATCCACATTTGCTACGCTTTTTGGCTCACCCTGCAGAACCGTAGCGCGCGCGGCGACGACCGTTATGCCGTGAGCGCGCGTCCCAAGGGCGTGAGCTGGGCGTCGCAAAACATGCTCGTGCTTGGCTTGATAGTCGTGTGCTTCATGGTCTTGCACCTGATTCAGTTCTGGGCCAACATGCAGTTGCCCGAGATTGCAGGGAAAACGGCGATGAAAGGCGTGCAAGCCTTGGCGACCGCCTTCGGTCCGCAGTGGTGGTACATCACTCTTCCCGTTTATCTGCTGGGCTTTGCCGCACTGTGGTTCCACATCAGCCACGGTTTTTGGAGTGCTTTCCAGACGCTGGGCACCGCCGGCGACAAGTGGATTCCTCGTTGGAAGTGCGCCGCCATGTGGTGGGCCACCATCGTCTTCCTGCTGTTTGCTGTGGAAGCCGTCTATTTCACTTTGCATTTTAACGGTATTATCAACTGCTAAAACACGATTGTCTTATGGAAGAAAAAATCAAAACGACGGCCGTAATCGACTCCAAGATTCCCGAGGGGCCCGTGGCCGAGAAATGGACCAACTATAAGGCACACCAGAAACTCGTCAACCCCGCCAACAAGCGCCGCCTCGACATCATCGTCGTGGGTACCGGACTGGCTGGTGCCAGCGCCGCCGCCACGCTGGGTGAGATGGGCTTTAACGTGCTCAACTTCTGTATTCAGGACTCGCCTCGCCGCGCCCACTCGATTGCGGCACAGGGCGGTATCAACGCAGCTAAGAACTATCAGAACGACGGTGACTCGGTTTACCGTTTGTTCTACGACACCGTTAAGGGTGGCGACTACCGTGCCCGTGAGGCAAACGTGTATCGCTTGGCCGAGGTGAGCAACAACATCAGCGACCAGTGCGTGGCACAGGGCGTGCCCTTTGCCCGCGAATATGGTGGCCTGCTCGCCAACCGTTCGGTCGGTGGCGCTCAGGTGAGCCGCACTTTCTATGCCAAGGGGCAAACCGGCCAGCAGTTGCTGCTCGGTGCTTACTCGAGTCTCAACCGCCAAATCAAGTCCGGCAAGGTGAAGAGTTTCAACCGCTACGAAATGCAAGACGTGGTCATGATTGATGGCCGTGCGCGCGGCAGCATCGCCAAGAACCTGGTCACCTGCAAGCTCGAGCGCTTCGCCGCCCACGCCGTGGTTATCGCCACCGGCGGCTACGGCAACACTTATTTCCTTTCGACCAACGCCATGGGCTGCAACGTGAGCGCCGCCATGGCTTGCTACCGCAAGGGTGCCTATTTCGCAAACCCCGCTTACGTGCAAATTCACCCCACCTGCATCCCGCGTCACGGCGACAACCAGTCGAAGCTCACGCTCATGAGTGAATCGCTGCGCAACGATGGCCGCATTTGGGTGCCTAAGGATATTGAGGACGCCAAGAAGCTGCAAGCTGGCCAAATCAAGGGCAGTGACATCCCCGAGGAGAAGCGCGACTACTACCTGGAGCGCCGCTATCCCGCTTTCGGTAACCTCGTGCCTCGCGACGTGGCCAGCCGCGCTGCTAAGGAGCGTTGTGACAAGGGCTTCGGTGTGAACAATACTGGCCAGGCCGTATTCCTCGACTTCAGTGAGGCCATCAACCGTTTGGGCATCGATGTGATTCGCCAGCGCTATGGCAACCTCTTTGACATGTATGAGGAGATTACCGATGTCAACCCGGGTGAGAAGGCCAGCACTATCGCCGGCGTCGACTACTACAACCCGATGATGATATATCCCGCCATCCACTATACGATGGGTGGTATTTGGGTGGACTATGAGCTGCAGACCAGCGTCAAGGGCCTCTTCGCCATTGGCGAGTGCAACTTCAGCGACCACGGCGCCAACCGCCTCGGCGCTTCGGCTCTCATGCAGGGTCTGGCCGACGGATATTTCGTGCTTCCTTACACCATCCAGAACTACCTCAGCGACCAAATCACCGTGCCCCGATTCTCGACCGACAGGCCCGAGTTTGAGGAGGCTGAGGAGCGCTGCCAAAAGGAGATGGACCAACTCATGGCCATCGGCGGCAAACGCTCGGTCGACAGTATCCACAAGGAGCTGGGCAACGTGATGTGGGACTACGTGGGCATGGGCCGCACCAAACAAAGTCTCGAGACCGCGCTTGAGAAGATTAAGGACATCCGCAAGGAGTTTGAGACCAACCTCTTCGTTCCCGGCTCACAGGACGGCATGAACATCGAGCTCGACAAGGCGTTCCGCCTGCGCGACTTCATCACCATGGGTGAACTTATCGCTTACGATGCCCTCAACCGCGAGGAATCGTGTGGTGGACACTTCCGCGAGGAGCACCAGACCGAAGAGGGTGAGGCCAAGCGCGACGACGAGAACTTCTTCTATGTCGCCTGCTGGCAATACAACGGTGACGACACCAAGGCTCCCTCACTCATCAAGGAGCCCTTGCACTACGAGGCAATCAAAGTACAAACCCGTAACTACAAAAATTAAGTAACTATGGATAATGCTATTAGTTTCAAACTCAAGATATGGCGCCAGGCCAGTCCCCAAGAGAAGGGACGCTTTGAAACCTATGAGCTGAGGGATATTCCCACCGACACCTCGTTCCTCGAGGCCCTCGACATCCTCAACGAGCAGCTCATCGAAAAAGGTGAGGAACCCGTCGCATTCGACCATGACTGCCGCGAGGGTATCTGCGGCATGTGCTCACTCTACATCAATGGTCACCCCCACGGCCCCGCCACCGGTGCCACCACGTGCCAGCTCTACGTGCGCCGCTTCCGCGACGGCGAGACTATCACCGTGGAGCCGTGGCGCAGCGCCGCCTTCCCTGTCATCAAGGACCTCATGGTGAACCGCAACGCCCTCGACCAAATTCAGCAGGCCGGTGGCTACGTGAGCTTCAACACTGGTGGTGCACAGGATGCTAACGCCATTCCCATCAGCAAGGTGGATGCCGACGAGGCCATGGACAGCGCAAGCTGCATTGGCTGCGGTGCCTGCGTGGCTGCCTGCAAGAATGGTTCGGCCATGCTCTTCGTGGCTGCCAAGGTGAGCCAGTTTGCGCTGCTGCCGCAAGGCAAGCCCGAGGCCAAGCGCCGCGTCAAGGCCATGCTTGCCAAGATGGATGAGCTGGGCTTCGGTAACTGCACCAACACAGGTGCCTGCGCCGCCGAGTGCCCCAAGAACATCAAGCTGAGCAACATTTCGCGCCTCAACCGCGAGTTCGTCAGCGCCAAGTGCCGCGACTGACCCGTTAACAAATAAGGTGCGCACACTGCTGCCGCACCCCACATTTCGCTGCCGACCCTTTCTTAGGGCCGGCAGCGCCGTTTCTTCCAGAACCCTCATTCCACTCCTTTCGTAACACGGTGGCGACTCCACCATGGAAATCAGCAAGCCGCCCGAGATTTGTTCCCGGGCGGCTTGTGGTTGAGAGGGGAGTTGTGACGCGCTCCCTTTGGAGGGTTAGCGGAGTTGCTTGACAACGGTCGTGGACCCGTCGGCGTGGGTGGTGACGACGATGTTGATGCCGTCAAAGGGCACGTTGCGGGTCTGGCCGGCGGGGTTGACGTATTTCACGCTAACGATATCGGACTCGGCGAGTCGCTCGGTGACGCCGGTGGGGATGTCAGCGCTGAGGACCAGGGCCGTCAGGTTGTCGGTGGCATCGGCATCGGTGGGCTTAACGCGGCGCGGCGCGTAGGCAGCACCATTGTCCCACGGCTCTTTGAGCCCGATGACGGCCTCGATGGTATACATCTTGCCTTCGGTCATATTGGCGTCCTCGGCATTGGAAAGAAGAACGGTGATGCCGCGGTCTTGTCCCTTGTGGGCGCATAGCACGTTAATGCCATCCTCATTGTGGTACCAGCCCACGAGCTTTGCCACCTGGCAGGGTTTGGGCATCGGATCGATGCCCTCGGCGAGCGAATAACAAGCAATGGTGGGCACCTGCGGCCCGTCGGTGTAGAAGGTGACCCAGCCGTTAATGGTGATAGTGGGCCAAGTGCCTTTGCCACCGAAACCTTCGGTGATGGTTTGTGTGAGGTCCACGCAATATCCTGGCATCAAATCATTGGCGTTGAACACGCCGGAGAGGCACACCCAGTCGGTGCCGTTGGTCACGAACACCTGGTCCTGGTTTACGGCCGCCACAAAGAGCTCGTCCTCAACGGTGCCGCTCAGGCCTTCGAGTGCATCGGCCAATGTGATGTAGCCAAATCCCACCACAGAGAACTTCAGGTTGTCACCTTCCTCAGCGAGGATGAACTTGTAAGTGCCGCCAGTGTTGATGATGAAGTTGGGACCCGATTCACCTTTAGTTAAGGGTATGTCGGTACACCAACCGTAGTGGATTTCGTACGTGTCGCCGTTGCCCTCGGTGTTGCCGCCGTACCAGCTGCCCTCGTGGTCAAGGAACTTGAACTTGCCGCCGGCGCCTATGGACTTCACGAGGCAATAGGCGCCGTCACCGTTCTTGGTCATGAGTTCGGGCTTCCACTCGTTGAAGTCGCCAGCCATGTAGTAGCCCTCGGTGGGGAAGCCGGTGACGAAGAGCATGTTGTCGCTGATGGTGAGCGTGTATTGCGATGGCAGCACGACGTTGAAATTCTTCTTGTCGCTATTGGATGTGATAGCCACGTTGTTGCCGTTCGCTGTGAACGTGAAGCGCGGGTTGTCGCCACCCATGTTGGCGCCTATCCAGTTGCCGTCGCGGTCCTTGATGAGGAACTCGCCACAGAGCTCCTGGGTGAGCGTGATGGCGCCGTCGCGCTTGACGAAGGGCACCATGCTGTCCTCGTCCCAGCCGTTGAAGTCACCAATGAGGTAATAACCGGGTGCGGCATCGAACTCGCCCTCGATATTGAGGTTCATGAAGTTGGGCGAAACGGTGAACGAGAAGACCCCGTCACGGTCAAAGTATATGTCCTTGTTGTTCAGATTCAGGGCGATGTTGCCCAACGTCTGCTCGGTCACCCAGAACATATTGCCGTCGGCGGCAGCGCCGTACCAAGTGTCGGCCACGCTGCTCAGACTGCTGCGCTTCACCACTTGGAAACGATAGCCGGCGGGGATGCTGGTCTCGCCGAGGACGTAGTTGCCCGTGGCTTCGTCTTTCACGAGCTGGAAGTTGAGCTCGTTACCCTCCCATTGGTCGTTGGTGGCACCGATGAGCCATGCGCTGATGGTCTCGACGGGCCACCCGCTCACGGTGAGTTCGCCGTTGACAATGGTGAGCGTGTATTCGCTTTCGTCCTTGACGTAGATGTTCTTCTTGTTTGCTGCCTGAAGGTCAGAGAAGAGCATCACGCTGGGCCAGTCCTCATGCAGCCAGTAGTGTTCCTCGTCGGTCGCGCCGCCCAACTCGTTGCCATATTCGTCCACAATGAGGAACTCGCCGCTGAAGGTGTGGGTGAGCGTCGAAACTCCATCCTGGTTGGTGAATGGCACCTTGTTTTCGCGGTCCCAGTTGTTGAAGTCGCCAATGAGGAAGTACTCGTCGGCGGGCGTGTAGATGCCGTAAATCTTTGCCTCGCTGAAGTCGGGTGCCACCGAGATGGTGAACTTGCCGTTGTCGGTGAACGTGAAGTTGTCGCCTACATCGGGTGTTAGGTCGTAGTCGTCGCCGCCATCGGGAATCTCAATGGTGCCGGTGCCCGATGTGCCGCCGTACCACACGTCTTCGACGCTGCTAAGGCTGCTGTGTTTGAGCACTTGGCAGTTGAAGCCGGCGGGTATGGGCGTGTTGGCCACAGTGTAATAACCGGTGTTGTCGTCTTGCGTGAGCGGGATGACAGTGGCGTTGCTCAAGTCCCAGCCCTGCTGGGTGGAGCCGACGAGGCTGGCGGTGACTGTTTCCACGGGCCAATTGCTCACGGTGAGCACATTGTCGTCGGTCACGGTGAAGGAGTAGCTGCCCTCGTTGGCCAAATTCAGGTTTTTCTTGCGCTGGGCGTCGGTGGAGATGGCGATATTCACGGTGGGATTGTCCTCGGTGATGGTGTAGTAATCGTCGTCGGTGGCGACGCCATAGTAGTTATAGTCCTGGTCTAGAATCATGAACTGCCCGCTCATGGTCTTGCCTTCGAGTTCGGTGTCGATGTTGAGCGTGTACTCGCCCACCCACGCCGTGAACTGGGTCTCGCCCCAGTCGTTGAACTCGCCGGTGAGGAAGCGGGCGGCCTCAAAGTAGCCCTCGAAGCCGAAGCAGAGCTCGTCGATGTGGTCGTAGCTCAAGGTGAAGGTGAACTCGCCAGAGTGGCCGATGCGCCAATTCTTGTTGTCTGGGTCGAGGTCGCACCACACAATCGTGCCCGGTGCCGCGCTGCGGATCAATGGGTCGCCACTGGTGGGGCAACCGTACCACTGGTCGAATTCCTCGCCGTTGAAGTTGACGTGCAGCTTAAGTTGGAACTCAGTGCCGCCTGACACTGTGTAATTGTTGAGGCGCCACACGTCGTCGCTGCCCTTGGTGAAGTCGGCCGTCACCTCGTTGCCGTAGGCGTCGTTGCCGCAGAACGTGATGCTGGTGACCGCAGGGGCCAAAGTTTTGGCACTGGCCGTCATACCGATGGTCGCTATGGCCACCAGCAGTAAAAGTTTGTAAGTTCTCTGAATCATAACCGAGTAGTTTTTATGTGAGTAATATTGTTTCTGCATTTGGGTTTTTCGTTTTGGCGAATCGCCACATTACCAATTGTTCGCAAATTTACGCTATCTTTGGCGAATTCCCAATATTTTGGGAATTTTTTTTAAAAAATATTACTTTTCCCGTCCTTTTTTCCCATCTTTGGCGTTACAAACAAAAGAGAGTTCAATCGCGAGAAGGAGTGGAGAGTTTTTTCTGTTGGTTTTCGTCAAAAAATCAAAAAAATGGCTCTTTTTTGTTGCGGAGTGAAGAAAAATTCTTACCTTTGACGAATTATGGACATCACATCGGTGGAATTTTATTCGATGGCACTGGTGGTGGCGTTCGTTCTGCTGGGCATTCTCCTGGAGCAACGCAGGCGTGGGGTGGCCAGCACACACTTCGCCACGCTTGAGCTCAAGCCTTCGGCAAACGAGGTGAGCACCCTTGTGTTGCGCGCGGGCGCGGGCGACCGTGTGACCTTTGAACGCGATGGCCTGCCGTTGCGCGATGCCGAGGCCGTGAGCCTGGTGGCCACGGTGCGTGGGCGCGAGATAACGGTCGTCGAGAAAAAGGCCCATAGTGCGGTGCTTGGTGGCCACGAATCGTACTATGCCGGGGCGGCTACGGTCGATTTCATGCCGCCGCGCCGCTGGAAGGTGCGCTTCGAGAGCCAGGTGACGGGCGAGTGGGGCAGGGCCAAGTTCACGTCGGTGAACGGCAATGCTGTCACGGTGAAGTTAAGCTACTGATTTGTAATAGTTGAACGAGAAAATAAAAAACTATAGACTAGACACGATTATGATTAAGAAAATTCTTTTGGCACTCCTGCTTGCCGCCCCCTTGGCGCTCGCCGCCCAGGACGACGATGGCCTGTGGACGAGCCACGCCAACGTTTCGAGCGCTAACATCACCAACTGCATCGACAACGGTGACCAAGTTTACAGCCTCATCAGTAACACCGTCTTCAGCTACGACAAGGCTACCGGCGTAATTACCACGCTGCGTGAGGCCGAGGGCATGAGCGACACCAAGGTGGAGCAAATCTACCAGCACTACGACAAGCGTCTCGTGGTAGCTGCCTATGACAACGCCAACATCGACGTTATCGACGCGCGTGGTCGCATCACCAACCTGCCGCAAATCAACAATGCCATCATGGGCGAGGCTAAGATTGTCAACGACATCACCTTCGCCGGCGACCGCATGGTGGTGGCCACTGGCTTTGGCGTTGTCATCTTCGACCTCAACGACATGTGTGTGGAGAATTCTTTCAAATTCAACACTAACATCACAAGTGCCGCCATCCTTGGGAATCAGCTCTTCATTACGACGAGCGACGGCACATACGTGGGCCAAGTGGGAACACTCTATGGTTCGCTGGCACAGATGACTAAGTCAAGCACGGCGACTGGACGTATCTATCCCCTCGACGACACCCACCTGTTGCGCTACAGCACTTCACTCTTTTTGGGTACTGTCAGCGGCACGGCTATTAGTTACACTACTGTAGTGGCAGGTACGCCTAAGTCGGTGCTGAAGACACCCACGGGCTATGTGGTAAGCTTCTATAGCAGTACGGGTTACTACACCTTTAACCCCGATGGGTCCAATGCCACGGCTAATACTGGCACCGAGCTCTATACTACCACCGAGGCCGGTAACTGGTGGGTGCTGGGCGGCAACGGTCTGGCCCACATCGTGAACGGTGTCAAGGGAGCCTATACGGCACTTAACGGTGTCACTATCGACCAGTATGCCTTCTGGCTGGCCTACGACAAATGGGGCGAGCGTATGCTCTTGGGTCGCTGTGGTAATGCGCTTGATACGGGTAGCGACTGGAAACCGTACAACATGCAGGTTAACGCTTACGATGGCGAGAACTGGCACAACGTGACGCCAACGGGCGCCCCAGCCGCCAACGGCGAATATGAATTCGCTGTTTCGCCCATCGAGCCCAACACTTATTACTTCAGCACCCGCTCCAATGGTACTGCGAAGGTTATCGATGACCAATGGGCCTATACCCTTACCGCGTCCAATACGGCCTTGTTGAGCGACCGTCGCTCGGCCTTGGCTTTTGACTCGCAGAATAACCTGTGGTTCACCACCAACCGTTCGGGAAAAAAGGTGCTCGCACTTAGGCCAGCAGGCCAAACCGGTAGCACTCTGCCGACGGCTGATGCTTGGGTGCAAGTGGATATCCCTGATGGTTTGATTAATGCTAACTTCAAGAAAAACAAGTTTGCCATTGGCAAGGGCGACACAAAGGTGTTCTGCATCGGCGATAACTCCACGCCTGTAGTTTTTTGGCAGAGCGACCCCACCACGCTGGCAACCACGCGCACGGTGAAGATGACGACGTTCAACGCCGAGGGCGGTGCCTCCATCGCGCCCTCCTATGTCAACACCATCAAGGCCGACCGCACCGGCCGTGTGTGGATAGGTTCGTGGTCTGGCGTCCAGTCGTTCGACCCGAGCCAAGCTTGGGATGATGACTTCAAGGTGAGGAATCACCAGCCCACCGATGGCGAGTTTACGTTGACGACGACGACAATCCATGACATTGCCGTCGACACCCTCAACCGCAAGTGGATAGGTACGCAAAGCTATGGTCTGGTCCTTGTTGACGAGGACGGTGACCGCGTGTTGCGCCACTTCGATTCGAGCAACAGCCCGCTAGCTAGCGACCAAATCTACCAAGTTGCTGTCAACGAGAAGACCAACGCTGTGTTTGTCACCACTCCCGAGGGTGTCTATGAATGGGACGAAAATGGAGTCGTCACTATCGAGACGCAGGCTTACTGCTATCCCAACCCCGTGCTGCCCGACTACACCGGCATGGTGACCTTCAGGCAGTTGGCGCGCGACGCCACGTTCACTGTGGTCAACGCAGCCGGCAACACCGTGGCCACTCTCACCAGCACTGGCAACATTGCGCTGTGGGATGCTTGCGATGCCGCCGGAAACCGTGTGCCCACGGGCAACTATCGTGTGCTTAACGGTGATGGTATAGAGGTGGTTACGCTGCAAGTAATCAAATAAGCGTCGGCGACTTCACGCGATGTTCATCGAGCGACCGCCGCTGCTCTACCGCATGCTCTTTCCCGAGACGGTGTGGCGCATTCACAAGCGCGACCACACCGTCTATCTCACCTTTGACGACGGCCCCATTCCCGAGGTGACGCCGTGGGTGCTCGACACGCTCGACCGTTACGGCATAAAGGCCACTTTTTTTTGCGTGGGACAGAACGTGGAACGCTACCCTGAGCTCTTCGAAGAGCTCAAGCGCCGTGGCCACAGTGTGGGTAACCACACGATGAACCACTTGCAGGGGGCGCATGTGACGACGCGCACCTACCTGCACAACGTGTTCAAGGCACACGACCTCATCGGCTCTACCTTGTTTCGTCCGCCCCACGGCTTGCTCAGGTGGGGCCAGAGCAAGGTGCTCAGGAGCCGTTTCGCCATCATCATGTATGACCTGGTGACGCGCGACTACAGCAGCAAGCTCACCCCCGACCGGGTGGTGGACAACGTGCGGCACTATGCCCGCAACGGCTCGATTATCGTCTTTCACGATTCGCTCAAGGCGTGGCATAACCTCGAAACGGCCTTGCCCGCTGCTATCGAGTGGCTCATCGACCAGGGTTACAGTTTTGGAACCATCTCGTCATGAGAAAGTGACGGCACAAACCGTCAAGACGCTGGCCGCAAGCATTGGTTTTGACGCCTGCGGCATAACGTGTGCCCAGGCTGTCGATGCCGAGGCCATCGCACGCCACGACCGCTGGATTGCCGAAGGGCGCCACGACACCATGGAATGGGTGACGCGTTGGCGTGACGTGCGCAACGACCCGCGTCTGTTACTTGAAGGTGCGCGGTCGCTCATTGTGCTGGCCCTTAACTATTTCCCGTCGAATTTCCAACCGCCCGAGGCACCGCAAGTGGCCGCCTATGCCTATGGCCGCGACTACCACAAGGTGATGCGTCGAATGATGCGTCCGTTGGCGCTTGCCCTTGAGGCCGCCGGCCACGCCACGCGCCTGTGTGTCGACAGCGCGCCGTTGCGCGAGCGTTATTGGGCACAGCGAGCCGGTCTTGGCTTCGTGGGACGCAACAATCAGCTCATTATCCCGGGCCGGGGTGCCTATTTCTTTCTCGGGACCATTGTTACCACAGCACCGCTTGAGCCCGACAAGCCATGTAACTTGCACTGTCCTGAGGGGTGCCGACGCTGTGAGGAGGCTTGCCCGGCCGGGGCCCTCCACGATGGTGAGGCCGTCGATGCGCGCCGCTGTCTTTCGTGCCTCACCATTGAGCATCAGGGGCCTTTGCCGCCTGGCACCGCCTCGTTACTTGGGCACCGCGTGTTTGGCTGCGACGAGTGCCTCAAGGCATGCCCTTTCAATCGTCACGCCACGGCGACCACCGTCGATGATTTTGCCCCCAGTGACGCTTTTCTTGCCCTCACCGATGAGGATTTTGCCACGATGGATCAGGCACGGTTCGACGCCCTCTTCGGCCACACCCCGGTGAAACGTGCCGGCCTCGCCGCCCTTCTCCGTAACCTTGAGAGTATGTTTTTTTTGGACTTGGAATAAGGAGTCGGAAAAAGTGGAAAAAATCATGTTTTTGCGTGGTTTCAACTTTTTTGCGTAAATTTGTAAATTGAAATTGATTATTATCATAGCTAAAAATGGTGAAAGGCGTTTCACTATGGCGTAATTGACTCAAATATAAACAAATTATGGGAGATTTCTTCTGATTAATGTGTTGACGTTATGAATTTTTTAAGAAAAACGGAGATAACAAATGCCAATTATTACAAAAATGCGCCTCGCATGAATTTTGTTGTTGGCATATTGACTTTTGTGCTTATGACTTCGCTAGCCCTGTTGTTTTCAGAAGGCATGGAGGTCTTAAATGCCGTGACTTCGGTAATGGGCTATAGTGATTCGGCGAATGGCGAGTCGCTTGTCATAGTGTGCGTGTGTTTTGTACTTGCTATAGTCTCATATTTAATACGTCGTAAAGTTAAGCGTAATATTTATCAAGAAATGGAGAGCCGGTTAGGCGATTAGAATAATGAAAGTCTCATCAGTTTTATTTTTCATATCTGCTGTTGTTTATGTTTGTTTGGCGGTAATAAACGTCTCTCAAACGTCTTTTCCTGTGTCTTCAACAATGATGTTGTACCTGATAGATGCAATATTTAAATTGTTGATTCTGCTGCCACTCATCCAATATCTCATCATCTCTTCTCCTCAAATGCCGTTAAAGAATCATCTATTGTTCTATGTTATAGTCAATATTCTAGAGTTTTTATCGCCACTTTTTATGAATTTGGGATTGATAGATGGTGCTGGGAGTCGATTTATATCTCAAATAATATTGGTGTTGGCATCAGTTGTACTTTTCATTCAATTAATGCGTTATAGTAAGTTTAACTCGATAATATGGTGGTTGTCGTTGCTTTGTTTGGTTTCATCATTTTATCCTGTATCATATTTGGTGTTGAGCGCATTTTGGGAGGGTGATCCGCAGGGCCAAATTAACATGTTTTTTGCATTTGTGGCACTAAAAGATTTGGCAATGGCATCATTAATGATTTCGGTAGGTGTTTTTTTGTGGCCTCAACGCGAATATAGGAGTAAAAAGTTATGAGTGACAGTTCTGTAATTATTTTTTCGGCTGCGTTGATTTCGCTTGGTTGCTGGTTACTAAGCACAATCTATATATACATAATATATAAGTTTTTTAGTGCTAAGATTCAACGTAGTGTAACTCCTCAACAATCTTGTAAATACCGTTCGCTATATCGTTGGCTATCCTATTTCCAGCATGTCATTTACTTGCTTCCGGTGATTTTTATATCTCCTGCAGTGGCCGATGAGTGGTTTTATTCTTATGGACAACCCGTATCGCCAATAATTGGTGTATATATAGCAATGATTGCAGTAGTTTTTTATATTGTATTGATGCAAAGCAACACGGCTTATTCTCCTTATTCCAAAATTTCAAGCATAACAAAAACGGCAATCAAAGATGATAATTATATGCTTTTTTTACGGGGCTTTGATACGGATAATTACATAAGTGAACAATACTTAGAGCTAAAAAGTGCAAAAGATTTGTTCTCAGAGCATAGGTTCGTTCAGCGGTTGTCATTTGTCATGACTACATATGCGGTTGGAAGGCCAGAGGAGTTGGTGAGCCCGAGCGGCGCATCACGTGTTTATCTGGATAACGCCACATGGCTCGCAGATGTGGAAACCATGATGTCAAAATCAAAATGTACAATTATATTGGTGAACAGTAAATGTAATTGTCTTCTCGAAATTGAGCGTTCAATAAAGTTTAAGGAAAAAGTGATTTATATAATAAATGATAAAAAACACTATAAGAATGCTATTGAGAGTGTGCCAGAGTTTAAAGAGTTGGACACCATTCCATCTTGTGACCATTTTATCATATATGAAGAAAATGGCGACCGTAAAACGATGGCTTTCCAAAATACCAATAAATCTTATTGGGATATAATCAATGTAATTCGTAGTGTGTCATCGTGTTAGACCGTGAGCAACTTGGTTCTAAATTTTGCGTTACGGCAAAAAATGCTTACCTTTGCAGGTTAAATACATATATTTGTGAAAATGAAAGCAAAAGACGATAAGAATATCGACTTCACGAAGAAGAAAAAGGAGAGTGAAGAGAAGGAGCCCGAAGTGAGGCAGACCGGCTCGCTGCGTGAGCGCCTGGCACGCGTGAAAAAGACACGCTGGATACGCTTCGGCATCGTTTCGCTCATCTTCTTCGCATGGGTAGCGTGGCTGAGCACAGCCAATCCGCCTATCTGGCTGCACGGCTGGTGGGTGCTGATTTTTTGGTTCTTACTGGCCGATATCTACCTTACGCAGTACATTCCCTGGAATTGGTGGAAGTTCAGCGAAAAGAAGTGGGTGAAGACCGTGATGAGCTGGGTCGATGCCATCGTCTATGCCCTCGTGCTCGTCTATTTCCTCTTCCTCTTCGTGGGACAGAATTACCAGATTCCTTCTTCGTCGCTCGAGAAGTCGCTGCTTGTGGGCGACTACCTGTGGGTCAACAAGATGGTGTATGGACCTCGTGTGCCCCAAACA
>JAGCUP010000150.1 GCA_017962765.1 Muribaculaceae bacterium
CTACTGGCTAGGAATCTTCAACTTATACAAAGGCCCCTTACGCGAGGGGCTTTTTTGTGGTTAATATTGTTTAAAAGTGGAGTGGGGTGGATTGGGAATTGCGGGAAAAAGCGTAAATTTGCATTTTCTTAGGAATAATGTGTAATAATTTTCGTTTGTGGAAACTAAACGTAATATAGCTATACTGGGCAGCACGGGGTCGATAGGGAGGCAGACGCTTGATATCGTCGCCGAATATCCCCATCTGTTTCATGCCTCGTTGCTCACTGCACACAGTAGTGCCGAGTTGCTCATCGAGCAGGCGTTGCGCTATCGGCCCGAACGCGTGGTGATTGCTAATGAGCGACTCTACGACACGGTTAAAGAGGCGCTTGCGGGTAGCGGTGTCGTGGTGCTTGCAGGCCATGAAGCCATTGTCCAGGCTGTTGTTGCCGACGACATTGACACTGTAGTGACCGCCATGGTGGGTTATAGCGGCCTCGCTCCTACCATTGCAGCCATAAAAGCAGGGAAGAAGATAGCGCTTGCCAACAAGGAGACGCTGGTGGTGGCCGGCGAACTGATTACTGGTTTGCTCGTTACGTCACCCTCGGTCATCTATCCGGTCGATTCGGAGCACGGCGCATTCTACCAGTGCCTGGTGGGTGAGGATTGTGGCAATGTGTCGAAACTTATCTTGACGGCTTCGGGCGGTCCCTTCCGCGCCACGCCCCGTGAAGAGCTCGCCACAGTGACTGCCGCCGATGCCCTTCGCCATCCCAATTGGGATATGGGTGCGAAAATCACTATTGATTCCGCCACGATGATGAACAAAGGTTTCGAGATGATTGAGGCCAAGTGGCTCTTTGGGGTGCCCCACGACCGCATCGAGATTGTGGTACACCCGCAGTCGATTGTACACTCGATGGTGGAGTTTGTTGATGGCTCGGTGAAGGCGCAGTTGGGATTGCCCGACATGCACCTGCCCATTCGCTACGCCCTTGGTCTGCCCGGACGTCTTGCTACCGACAGCTATCGCATGAGCGTTACCGACTATGCCACGCTTACCTTCGAACGTCCTGACTTTGACAAGTTTCCGCTGCTCGGCATTGCCTATGAGGCTGCCGCGCGTGGTGGCAATGCCGCCTGCATCGTGAACGCGGCCAACGAGGTCGCCGTGGCCGCTTTCCTGCGCGACGAGATAGGCTTCCTAGACATCGCCCGCATGGTGGAGTTCACGCTTGCCAGCGTACCCTTCATCGGCAACCCGAGCTATGACGACTATGTGAATACCAACGAGGAGGCGCGCCGTGTGGCCGCATCCTACATCAAATAACGTACATTAAAAAACTTACGATAACACCAAATGAGTGCAACATTCTGGATTAAAGCCGCCGAACTGATTACTTCGCTCAGTTTGCTGGTGTTTGTTCATGAGCTGGGACACTATATGTGGGCCCGCATTTTTGGCATAAAAGTAGAAAAATTCTATCTCTTCTTCAATCCCTGGTTCACCATTCTCAAGTGGCATCCACGTTCGGGAAAAGTGTCGTTCTTCTCACGTAATCCCAAGGAGGAGAAAGAAGAAGGGGAAAAGAAGGAAAATCCGCAAGTAGAGAAGATTTTCCAAGACGAGGACATCAAAGAAGAGCCAAGCGAGAAACAGTCATGGCGAGATACCGAGTATGGCCTCGGATGGCTGCCGCTGGGAGGATATTGCTCCATCGCCGGCATGATTGACGAGACAAAGGACGCCAGTGACCTCGCCGAGGAGCCACAGCCGTGGGAGTTCCGCAGCAAACCTGCCTGGAAACGACTGCTGGTGATGGTGGGCGGCGTGCTCAACAACTTTATTTTCGCAATCCTCATTTATGCCGGTATGGTGTACTATTGGGGCGAGGACGTGCTGCCATTCAAGAACATCACCATGGGCATGAACTTCAGCGAAACGGCCCAAAAGGCCGGATTCGTTAATGGCGATATCGTGGTTGAAGCCGATGGGAAAGAACTTGCCTACGACATGATAAACGATGGCACTCAGAAACTGGCTAACGCAAAACAGGTCAAGGTGTTGCGCGATGGCAAGGAAGTGACGATTAAGTTACCTGAACATTTCTTTGAGCAAATTACCGAAGACGCTAAGAACGGCGATTATTTCATGGAGCCGCGCTTTCCCGTGGTGGTAGAGAAAACCATGGGCGGCGAGGGTGCCGAAAAGGCCGGTATGCAACAAGGCGATTCCATCGTGGGCGTGAATGGCGAGCCTGCGCCCGATCTCTTCTCGTTCACCAAAATACTTGAAGCAAACAAGGACAAGACGGTGTCGATTGCCATCTATCGTGACAACAAACCAGTTGATGTGGATGTTCATGTAAATGCTGATGGCAAAATCGGCATCAACTTGAGGCCAGTGAATGAGTTCTACAATTTGAAACACCTTGAATTTGGATTATGGGAGTCGATACCCCATGGCACAGAGCTGGGTTGGAACCAATTGTACAATTATGTGGCCCAGCTGAAATATCTCTTTACCAAGACAGGGGCCGAGAGCTTGGGAGGTTTCGGCACTATCGGCAGTATTTTCCCCGATACTTGGGACTGGTATGGTTTTTGGAAGATTACGGCGCTGATTTCCATTATCTTGGCGTTTATGAATATCCTGCCCATCCCAGCGCTTGATGGCGGCCATGTGCTGTTCCTGCTCTACGAAATCATCTTCCGCCGTCGCCCCAGCGACAAGTTCCTCGAGCGCGCCCAAATGGTGGGTCTGACGATATTGCTACTTTTGCTCATCTATGCCAACGGCAACGACATCTGGCGGTGGGTAATTAAGCCATTCATGAATTAACTGCTGCTACTATGACCTACAAGCAAATAACACTGCATCGCGGCAAGGAGGAATCGATTGAGCGTTTCCACCCGTGGGTGTTCTCGGGCGCTATCGCTCGCAAGGACAACACAATCGAGGAGGGCGACTGCGTGAGCGTTTACGCCCACGACGGACGCCTGCTGGGCAACGGCCATTACCAGGTGGGCAGCATCGCTGTGCGACTGCTTACTTTTGACGACACGGCACTCGACGCAGCATTCTTCGCTTCGCGCTTGCGTGAAGCATGGCGCTTACGCGTGGCCGCCGGCCTACTCCGTCCCGACAACAACGCATTCCGCCTTGTGCACGGCGAGGGCGACTTCCTGCCGGGCCTCGTGGTGGACATCTATGGCCCTACTGCGGTGGTGCAGGCCCATTCTCCCGGAATGCACTTCATGCGACAAGTGGTGGCCGATGAACTGGTGAAGCTTGAGGGCGCCGGAATCACGAGCGTGTTCTACAAGAGCGAAACCACGCTGCCCTTCAAGGCGCATCTCGACCCTGTGAACAAATACCTTGTGGGGAGTTTCGCCACTGATGTGGCCATAGAGAACGGCCTACAGTTCCATGTGGACTGGCTACGGGGCCAAAAAACTGGTTTCTTTGTCGATCAACGCGACAACCGCTCGCTTGTCGAGAAGTATTCCAAAGGACGTAGCGTGCTCAATATGTTCTGCTATACGGGAGGCTTCTCGGTGTATGCCCTGCGAGGTGGCGCCGAGCAGGTTCATTCGGTTGACAGTAGCACAAAGGCTGTTGTTCTCACACGCCAAAATGTGGAGATGAACTTCGGCGAGACCGAGCGTCATCAGGCCTTCGATGAGGACGCTTTCAAGTTCCTTGATAATATAGAGCGTGGGGTTTACGATTTAATAATCCTTGACCAGCCCGCTTTTGCCAAGCACAAAAAGGCACTGCGCAACGCCCTTGTGGGTTATCGGCGCCTCAACGCCAAGGCTTTCGAGAAAATTGCTCCTGGTGGCATCCTGTTCACTTTCTCGTGCTCGCAGGCGGTGAACCGTGAGCAATTCCGCCTCGCTGTGTTCAGTGCGGCCGCCCAGGCGCGTCGTCGCGTGCGCATCCTCCACCAGCTCACGCAGCCGGTGGACCATCCCATCAATATCTACCATCCCGAGGGCGAATATCTCAAGGGACTAGTGCTCTATGTGGAGTGATTGTCGGTGTCCTTGTTAGGATGCCACAATTGCTGCATTCGTGCCGCCATCTTGGCTTCGGCAGGGTTTTCCTGCGGGTGCCATAGGGTGGGGTGGTGTAATTCTTCAGGCATATATTCCTGGTTGACGAAATGGCCCGCGAAGTCGTGGGCATACTTGTAGTCCTTGCCGTAGCCTAGCTGTGACATCAGCTTGGTTGGAGCGTTGCGCAGGTGCAGCGGTACTGGTGCGTTACCCGTTTGCTCCACGAGGCGTAGGGCGTCGTCGATGGCGAGATAGGCGCTATTGCTCTTAGGCGAGGTGGCCAGGTAGATGGCACATTCGCTCAATGGAATGCGACCTTCGGGCCATCCGATTTTCTGGATGACGTCGAAGGTGGCATTGGCTAGCAGCAAGGCGTTGGGATTAGCGAGGCCAATGTCTTCGGCAGCGAGAATGGTGAGGCGGCGCGCGATAAACTTTGGGTCTTCACCGCCGGCGATAAGTCGTGCGAGCCAGTAGACAGCCGCATCGGGGTCGCTGCCGCGAATCGACTTGATGAAGGCCGAAATGATGTCGTAATGAATCTCGCCGTTTTTGTAGCAGTCCATCTGGTTTTGCTGCAGGCTCTCGGTCACCGCCGCATCGTTGATAACTCTGGGTTCATCATCTTTGGACGACTGTAATAGTAAGTCGAGGATGTTGAGTAGTTTGCGGGCATCGCCGCCGCTGAAACGTAGCAGGGCCTCGGTTTCCTCGACGCGCACCTCACGCTTCGACAATACTTCATCTTTTTCGAGTGCGTGCTGAAGTAAGGCGAGCAGGTCGTCACGGTCGAGGGGTTGCAGCACATACACTTGTGCGCGCGACAACAGCGGGCGGATAACCTCGAACGAAGGGTTCTCGGTGGTGGCGCCGATGAGTGTCACCGTGCCCTGCTCGACTGCCCCCAGCAGTGAGTCCTGCTGGCTCTTGTTGAAGCGATGAATTTCGTCGATGAACAAGATGGGGCGCCCCTTGGTGAATAAGTTGCGGGCATCATCAC
>JAGCUP010000151.1 GCA_017962765.1 Muribaculaceae bacterium
GTTCGTCACCACCAAGCAGGAAATGGCGCAAGCTTTGGGCAAAATCGACATGGACCTTGGCACGCAGGTCGAAGCGTTCCGGCGCGAGGGCCGTCCCGTGGAGGCCAAGCGCCTCTACGAGCGCGTCACTTACGACCTGGAGATGATTCGCGAAGTAGGATATTGCTCGGGCATCGAGAACTATTCGCGCTACTTCGACGGACGCGAGCCAGGCGCACGTCCCTATACCCTACTCGACTACCTGCCCAAAGACTTCCTCACCATCATCGACGAGAGCCATGCCACCGTGCCGCAGGTGCGCGCCATGTATGGCGGTGACCGCTCGCGCAAGGACACCCTTGTGAACTACGGCTTCCGTCTTGAAGCGGCCCGCGACAACCGTCCCTTGACGTTCAGCGAATTTGAGGACCTGACAAAGCAAACCATCTACGTGAGTGCCACACCCGCCGATTACGAGTTACAGAAGTGCGAGGGTGTCTATACCGAACAAATCATCCGTCCCACAGGCCTACTCGACCCCAAGATAGAAGTGAGGCCGTCGCGCGGACAAGTTGATGACCTGCTCGAAGAAATCCGCCTACGCGTCGATATGCGTGAGCGCGTCCTGGTCACCACGCTCACCAAGCGCATGGCCGAAGAACTCACGCAATACCTTGCGCGGCTCGACATCCGCTGCGCTTATATGCACAGCGACGTGGAGACCATGGACCGCATACAAATCATCGACGATCTGCGCGCTGGCGCCATCGATGTGCTCGTGGGCGTGAACTTGTTGCGCGAGGGACTAGACCTGCCCGAGGTGAGCCTCGTGGCCATCCTTGACGCCGATAAGGAGGGTTTCCTGCGCTCACACCGCTCGCTCACCCAAACAGCAGGCCGCGCCGCCCGCAACCTGAACGGCCTCGTCATCATGTATGCCGACCAAGTGACAGAGTCAATGCAGCGCACCATCGACGAGACCGACAGACGTCGCACCATGCAACTGCGCTACAACGAACAAAATGGCATCACGCCGCAAGCCATCGTCAAGGCGCGCAATGCAATTATAGGCGTCGATAAGAACATGACGATGAGCGATGAATCGCTCAAGCACGCACGGCGCTATGAGAGCAACGTCGACGCTCCATCGCCCGACAAGTCGCAACCCATCGCCTACGGCGAATTTGACCGCACTGCCGGCATCGCTGCCGACCCCGTGCTTGCCTATATGTCATCGGGCGAAATCGAACGCACCATCGAGCACCTGAAGCGGCTCATGGTTGAGGCTGCCAAACGCATGGACTTCCTCGAGGCCGCGCAATACCGTGACGAAATTGTCAAACTGCAAGAGCGCCTTCCCAAAGAACAATAATCCCCCACCCCATTATGGCCGAACTTATCTTTCACGAAATTACCCAGGACACGATACCCGTCGTGCAATACTTCGAGCAACAAATACAAGCCGGATTTCCCAGCCCCGTGCAGGGCAGTTTCGGCGACACGATAGATTTGAACCGCGAGCTCATCGACAATCCGGCAGCCACTTTTTGTGCGCGCGTCATCGGAAGGTCGATGGTCGACGACGGCATCAACCCGGGCGACATGCTCATCATCGACCGCTCACTCAAGGCCAGTGACGGGAGTCTGGCCGTGTGCTTCATTGACGGCGAGTTCACCGTGAAGCGCATCAGTATGCGCGACGGCGTGCTGTACCTCGTTCCCGCCAACAAGAATTTTCCCGAAATCCGTGTGCCCGACGAGAGCAACTTTGTCGTCTGGGGTGTGGTGTCGCACATTATTAAGCAAGTTTATAAATAAGGTGGCACGTTTTTGGCACATCCCATAATTTATTACTATCTTTGCGAAATTGAATCATTTTTATAATAAATCATCTTATGAAAGAAAAACTTAAAACATTGTTTGAGAGCCACTTTGGTGGAACTCCCACTTTCTATGCCTCCTCAGGCCGAATTAACCTTATTGGCGAGCATACCGACTATAACGGTGGCTTCGTCTTCCCAGGCGCCATCGACAAATGCATCATGGCCGCCATCAAAGAGAATGGCACCGACAAAGTGCGACTCTATTCGGTTGACCTTGACGCATCATGCGAATTCGGTCTGAATGAAGCCGACAAGCCCCAAGAGCAATGGGCAAGCTACATCTTCGGCGTGTGTCGTGAAATCATCAAACGTGGCGGCACGGTGCGCGGTTTTGACGCCGTATTCAGCGGCAATGTGCCTCTGGGCGCCGGCCTTTCCTCGTCGGCAGCTCTCGAGTCATGTTTCGCTTTTGCCCTCAACGACATGTTCAACGATAATAAAATTGATAAATTTGAACTGGCTAAAATTGGCCAATCGACAGAGCACAACTACTGCGGCGTGAACTGCGGTATCATGGACCAGTTTGCCTCAGTATTTGGCAAGAAAGACCACTTGATGCGTCTTGACTGCCGCTCGCTCGAATACAAATACTATCCGTTTGCAGCCAAGGGCTACAAACTCGTGCTCCTCGACTCGAAGGTGAAACACGAGCTCGTCGATTCGCCTTACAACAAGCGGCGCGCCTCATGCGAACGCGTGGCGCAGACGCTGGGCGTGGAGACCCTGCGCGACGCAACCATGGAGATGCTTGAAGCCGCCAAGGACAAAATCAGCGAGGAAGACTACAAGCGCGCCGTCTATGTCATCGGTGAGAAGCAGCGCGTGCTCGATGTTTGCGACGCCCTTGAACGCGGTGACTTTGAGACCGTGGGCGACCGCATGTATAAGACGCACGAAGGTCTATCGAAGGACTACGAAGTGAGCTGCGAGGAGCTTGACTACCTCAACGACATCGCCCGCGAATGTGGCGTGACTGGTTCGCGCATCATGGGCGGCGGCTTCGGCGGCTGTACCATCAACTTGGTCAAAGACGCGCTTTACGACCACTTCATTGCCGAAGCCAAGGCGAAGTTCAATGCCCGTTATGGCCACGAACCCGTGGTGCATGAAGTCATTATCAGCGATGGCGCCCGCCGCGTGGAATAATGCTTGTAATTAGGGACTATTACTAATTGACAAATCATTAAACGCAAATTATCAATAAAATAGAGATGAAACCCACTTTATTTGTCTTGGCTGCCGGTATGGGTAGCCGTTATGGAGGCTTAAAGCAACTCGATGGACTGGGCCCTCACGGCGAGACCATCATGGACTACTCGATTTATGACGCCATCAAAAGCGGTTTCGGCAAGGTGGTGTTCGTGATTCGCAAAGACTTCGAACAAGACTTCCGCGAGAAAATCCTCTCAAAATATGAACACGTGATTCCCACCGAGGTCGTGTTCCAATCGACCGACGCGCTGCCCGAGGGATTCACCTGCCCGCCCGATCGCACAAAACCCTGGGGCACCAACCACGCAGTGCTCATGGGCAAGCCGGCCATTAACGAGCCGTTCGCCGTCATCAACAGCGACGACTTCTATGGCCGCAACTCCTTCGAGGTGATGGCCGCCGAACTATCGGCGCTCCCCGAGGGCTCTCACGACCGTTATTCGATGGTGGGATTCAAGGTGGGCAACACCCTGAGTGAGAGCGGCACGGTGTCGCGCGGCGTGTGCGAAACCAAGGACGGGTTGCTCAAGTCGGTGGTGGAACGCACCAAAATTGGTTATAACCAGAACCACGACATCGTGTTCTATGAGAATGGCGAGGAAACTCCCCTCAAGGAAGACACCCCCGTGTCGATGAACTTCTGGGGCTTCACGCCCGACTATTTTGTCCACAGCGAAAAGTCATTCGTCAAGTTCCTCGAGCGCGACCTCAACACACCCAAGAGCGAGTTCTTCATTCCTATCGTGGTGAGTGAACTTGTTGAGAGTGGACAATCGACAGTGAAGGTGCTTACGACCGACAGCAAATGGTTCGGCGTCACCTACAGCGAGGACCGCCAGGCCGTGGTCGACAAACTCGCCGAGCTGCACCGTGAGGGCGTCTATCCCGAAAAGATGTTCTAAATTATCTTCATTGAGTGCACGATGGCCTTGAACGAGACACATGCCAGCCCTAAGGCATTGGGGAAATTCCATCATTTCCTCAAAGAGCACCACTGTCGGCTCACTCCCGAGCGCGACCTGGTGCTGTGCAAGGCCCTCGAATGGAACAAACACTTCTCAATCGATGAGTTGTGCCAAGCACTCAACGAAAGCGGCACAATGGTGAGCCGCGCCACCGTTTACAACACGGTGGAATTGTTGTGTGAAGCCCAAATCTTGCGACGCATCCACGTGGATTTGAGAAGGGTGCGCTATGAGCGATTGGAGAAAACCAACTTTATCCACCTCGTGTGCAACGAGTGCGGAAAAATCAAGGAGGTGCGAGACAACGACCTCAACGCCCACATGAACGCGCGCTCGTTCACGGCGTTCCATTCCTCCTATTTCACCATTTGTGTCTATGGCATTTGCAACACTTGTGCACGTAAAAAGAAAAAATCTCACAAATAACTAACCCTTTTAACCCTTTTAATTAACATGGCCAAAATCAAACCTTTCAAAGGATTGCGACCCCCGCGCGAACTCGTCGAGAAGGTCGCATCAAGACCCTATGATGTGCTCTCGAGCGAGGAAGCCCGCGCTGAGGCTGGCGACAACGAAATGTCGCTCTACCACATTATCAAACCCGAAATTGACTTCAATGACGGCACCACCGAGCACGACCCGCAGGTGTATGACCGCGCTGTAGAGAACTTCAACAAATTCCAGCAGAACGGATGGCTCGTCGAAGACAAGCAGGAATGCTACTATCTCTACGCCCAAACCATGGACGGCCGCACGCAGTACGGCTTTGTCGTAGGCGCTAACGTCGACGACTACCTGAGCGGACGCATCAAGAAGCACGAGCTTACCCGCCGCGAGAAGGAAGAAGACCGCATGAAACACATCCGCGTCAATAACGCCAATGTGGAGCCTGTGTTCCTCTCGTTCCCCGATAACGACATCCTGCAACAAATCATCGACCGCGTGGCTAAGACCGAGCCTGAATATGATTTCGTTTCGGAAGACGGCATCGGGCACACCCTCTGGGTCATCGACGACGAAGCAACCATCACACTCATCACGCAGGAGTTCGCAGCAATTCCCTATCTGTATATCGCTGACGGTCACCACCGCACGGCAGCTGCTGCCCATGTGGGAGAAGAGAAAGCCAAGGCTAACCCCGCCAATACCGGCGACGAAGAATACAACTTCTTCTTGGCCGTATGCTTCCCCGAATCGCACCTCAAAGTGATGGACTACAACCGTGTTGTGAAAGACCTCAATGGCCTTGACGATGACACGTTCCTTGCCCGCATCGCCGAGAACTTCACCGTGGAGAAAATGGGAGCCGAGCCTTTCAAGCCCACCCACCTGCACGAGTTCTCGCTCTA